>PIVU01000075.1 GCA_003354025.1 Nitrospirota bacterium | reverse complement strand
CGCATTTTTGAATTATCGATAATTATGAGGTCCTTGTGTGACAGAGCTACTGCAACTGCCTGAGTCGTGCCTGTAAGTTTTTGGAAAGCTGCTCTTTCTTTAATAATTATGACTCTGGGTTTAAAGACCACTTTATCCTTAAAGGTAGTTTCAAGCTCAGCTTTAACTTCTGAGTAAATGCGCACTACCTCTTGTGCCGTGCCCTTTAACTGTATGTCGTATTCAACAATGATTTCATGATTTTCAACAGAAGCAGCCCACACTGTCTTAGGGGGCAAAAAGGAGCAAATCAAGCCAATCGAGAGAGCAAACAAGCTGATTTTATGAGATATTTTCATAACTCCCTATTATCACCGATAATCAAGTGATTTGTCATCTTAAGCATATATAACTTGCAAATTTTAGAACCGGGCAGACTTACGGTAATATTTTTTTAAAAAACTAGTAAAGTTTTTCTGTAACTGCACCGATTATATTAATAAAGTTACTGAGATTACATATTAAGATTATTTATTGTCTAAATTCCAGGGAGGGACAACAAAATGAGTGATGTAACATTGGCTGAAGGGATCTATATAAAACGAAGCAAGGGCAACATCGGCGTAGGAGGGACAGCAAGGGAATGTAATATGGAATCACTCTGGTTTCCACTGAGAGCCGAAGACGGCTTTGTAGAGCTTTTTCCGGTAATGGATAATCTAAAAAGTCTGCTCAAGTTTATAGAAAAAATCCCGGTCGAGCTGTTCAAACAGGAATACTCTGTCAAGGACGACAGCAGGGACCTCTATCTCGAGTTAAAGAAACTGGTCTAATAGTACTAGCTATAGTAATGAAATCCATGCCGAACTATACGTATTTTCAACTAATATTCCTCTTCTTTGCCCCTGCTAAATTATCTTTACAATTATCTTCTTGAATGGTAGTCTAAAAAGAAGTTTCTGAAGTTTTTGTACGGACCAGGCCACAAAGACTTTTAACTTTGTGGCCTTTTTTATAGATAGTATGATGGTACTAATAATGCTGTATCATAATTAAGGAGGTAGTAAGAAAGATGCCGAACGGAACAGTAAAATGGTTTAACGAGTCTAAAGGTTTTGGTTTTATTTCAAGTGAAGAAGGGGAAGATGTTTTCGTCCACTATTCTTCTATCAGCGGCGACGGCTTTAAATCCCTGGTTGAAGGGGATTCTGTCAGCTTTGATGTTGAGCCAGGGCCAAAAGGGCCGAAAGCAGTTAATGTATCAAAATCGTAACAACTCAAAAGCCCCCTTTTAAAAGGGGGCTTTTTTTATGACTTCTCCATGAACTTCTGTAATCTCTACGCTTAGCTACCAGACTCCCAGATCTCTGGCGTCATATTCCCCATCGACCCAAATTCAATATTTAAAGGCCTGATAATGACGATACAATAGTTCGGATCATCCTTGCTCTCAAAATAATTTTTCAAATCATCAAACCAGAAAGAGTTTCGTTCAGCGGCATCAACTGAAACTTCAGCAGTCCCCTGGACCTGAAGCCAGTGCTGTGCAGTCTCAAGACTTGATACACCAAGAGAAATGTGAACACGGGGGTTATTCTCAATATGCTTTACTTTTCTCGAGTCCAGGTGCGTGCAGAAGCGGAATGTAAGGTCTTCACCCGCTTTACCCATCACATAACGGACCCAGGGCGCTCCATCCTCCGTGACCGTAGCCACATTTATTAATTGCATCTCTTTGGCAGCATCATATATTCTCTGCTTTAAATCATTCATTGCATACCTCCTTAATGATTGTGAACTTACAATTGATGAGTTTTTTTGAGGGAGTTAATTAATAATAATTATATCATGAAAGAGAATGGAACGAATCAATCGTCAATTGTAAACCGAAAGGCACTGTTCATTGACCATTCACAATTTAAAACCAGATGTTTACTTCTTCCCTGAAAACTCTTTGTTCTTTAACGCCTCGTAAAAAGGGTTGCCTTCGTAACGGGAAGGTTTCTTCTCTCGTTTTTTTATAGCGGCTTTTTTCGGTGACTTGGGTTTCTTATCATTTTTAACTTTACCGGTTTCTGCTTTTCCGTTTTCCGGTTTAGTGGTTTTTTCGCTTTTCATGGAAAGGACAATTCTATTGCGCTGAGTATCCACTTCCAGCACAGTCACATTAACTTTTTGCTGCACTTTCACAACAGTTGTTGGGTCTTTCACAAACCGGTCCGACAGTTCACTTATATGCACAAGCCCATCCTGATGGACTCCAATATCCACAAACGCACCAAAGGCAGTAACATTGGTAACAATGCCGGGAAGCTTCATCCCGGCTTTAACATCTTCAAATTTCTCAATTCCTTCAGCAAAGCCAAAGGCCTCGAATTTCTCACGGGGGTCCCTGCCCGGCTTGGCGAGCTCATCCATGATATCATTAAGTGTTGGGACGCCCACTTTTTCATTCACATATTTTACCAGGTCGATGTTCTTCCTCAATCCCCCATCCTTCATAAGGTCAACCACCGAGCACCCCATATCACGGGCCATTTCATCCACTATATGGTAGCTTTCAGGGTGGACGGCTGAAGCGTCAAGAGGGTTTCCACCATCCTGGATACGGAGAAATCCTGCAGCCTGTTCAAATGCTTTCGGCCCCAGACGGGGGACCTTTTTCAGTTCCTTCATGGATCTGAACGGACCGTGTTCGTTCCTGTATTCCACAATATTTTTTGCAAGCTGTGGCCCAAGCCCTGATGAATAGGCAAGGAGCTGTCCACTTGCTGTGTTCACCTCAACCCCAACTCCATTAACACAACTCACAACAACATCATCAAGGCTTTTCTTCAATGCAGCCTGATCAACATCATGCTGATACTGCCCGACTCCTATTGACTTGGGATCTATCTTCACCAGTTCAGCAAGAGGGTCCATGAGTCTCCGCCCAATAGACACTGAACCGCGGACAGTAAGATCATAATCAGGGAATTCCTCACGTGCTACATCGGAAGCAGAGTATATTGAAGCACCGCTCTCATTAACCATGACAACCTGAATTTCGCCAGACAATCCAAGTCCCCTGATAAATGATTCGGTCTCCCTGCCTGCTGTGCCGTTGCCGATTGCAATCGCCTCAATTTCATATTTAGCACAGAGGGTCTTGACCTTGTCACCGGCCTCCTGAATTTTCTTATTAGAAAAGTTTGGATATATCGTATCGTTATGCAGCAGTTTGCCCTGCCTGTCAAGGCATACTACTTTGCAACCTGTCCTGAATCCCGGGTCTATGGCAAGTACATTTTTTCTCCCAAGCGGTGAGGCCAGCAGGAGTTGCCTGAGATTTTCCACAAACACATTAATGGCTTCTTCATCCGCACGCTTTTTTGCGGCAAGACGGACCTCAGTCTCCATGGATGTAGACAGCAGCCGCTTGTAACTGTCCTGAACAGCCAGTTTCACCTGACCTGATGATGCACCGTTCCCTATTACAAATATTGATTCGAGCTGGGCAATGGCATCGTCTTCCGGCGGTGTTATCCTGAGTATTAAAAATTCCTCGCCCTCACCACGCCGAATGGCAAGCACTCTGTGTGAAGGGGCCTTGGAGACAGGCTCTTCCCAATCATAATAGTCCTTGTATTTGATGCCCGAATCCTCTTTTCCCTTCATTATCCGGGAACGCATTATGCCTTTATCTGCAAAAAGCAGGCGCATTTTTTCACGTGCTTCCTGATTTTCACTCACAAATTCAGCAATTATGTCCCTGGCCCCGGCAAGGGCATCATCAACAGACTCAACACCTTTTTCAGCATCTACAAATGCCTCTGCCTCCACTACCGGATCAATGTCACCCTGCTCAAAAATCATGATAGCAAGTGGCTCAAGGCCTTTTTCTTTCGCCATTGTTGCCCGGGTGCGGCGCTTGGGACGATATGGAAGATAAATGTCTTCAAGAACAGTCATTGATTCAGCAGCTTCGATTTTTTCTTTCAATTCATCGGTAAGCAGTTCACGCTCTTCCAGCGATTTAAGAATGGCTTCACGCCGCTTGTCCAACTCCCTGAGTTGCTCCAGTCTGTCCCGGATAGCAGCCACTGCTACTTCATCCAGACTACCGGTGGCTTCCTTGCGGTACCTGGAAATAAAGGGGACTGTTGCCCCTTCGTCCAGCAGATCAACAGCTGCCTTTACCTGTGAATTTTTAATGTTAAGTTCGTCAGCAATTATTTTATTGTGTAATTCGGTCATTTATGAGTGCAGAAGTTCAAAAGTGCAAAAGTTATTATTATTGCTCTTTGGTGTTCTTTCCTTTCAGTTTAGGTATTGCATATTGAATACGTCTCGATATAGAGACGGATAGCTTATCAAATATATAAATATGTAGTAAAGACAACATAGGGAATTCAAGGATTATATGTCTGAAGTTAATGAGGTTTTGGACTGCCGGTTTTAGGTCTTCTGTGCTGACTACTTCTAGCATTCCGGGCTGAGGGCTTTTTCTTATCACTTCCCCGTTGCCCTTGACCGGCACTTTCATACTTCTTCTTATGCGTAACCGCCCCCTTCTTCTTGGGATAAAGACGCACTTTGCGATAATCCTTGACAATCATTTCATCCGTCATAGATATAACCGGAATAGGCCTTTTTATGTATTCTTCTACATCTACAAGGGCATGAACGTACTTTTCACAAGCCAGGGTAATCGCCTTGCCCACAGCACCCGCTCTCGCGGTCCTGCCTATCCGGTGAACATAGTCTTCAGGGTCTTCAGGGATGTCGTAATTGATAACATGAGTAACACCATCGATATGCAGACCCCGGCTCGCAACAGACGTGGCCACAAGGATTGGCATCATGCCGTCCTTGAACTGGTCCAGTACCTTCATACGTTTCTTCTGGGGAAGATCTCCGGTTATTCCGGCTGCTTTAAAACCATTGGCATTTAACAAGTGATCAAGACGTTCCGTGGCCGCTTTTGTATTGCAGAAGATAAGGTAACGTCCATCTGCCTCACTTCTCAGGGTCCAGAGAAGAAATCCGAACTTCTCGGACATACCTACATGATACAGCTCCTGTTCAATCTGCTCCACAGTGACATTCTCCGGTGCAATGGTGAACTGTTCGGGCATATTCATATGTTCATAACAGAGTTCAAGCACACGGTGGGAAAGAGTTGCGGAAAAAAGCATGGACTGGCGCTTATCATAGGTCGACATACGCCTCAGCATAAACCGCAGATCACTGATAAAGCCCATATCGAACATTCGGTCAGCCTCATCAATCACAAGAAACTGCGTCTTTCTTAAGTTGTAAACCTTTTGTTTAAGATAATCAATAAGACGCCCCGGAGTGCCTATAAGAATATCAACTCCCTTTGAAAGCTCCTCTCGCTGCTTCTGATAGTCTATCCCTCCATATACCGATAGGATACTGAAGCCGGCCGGGGTACCCAGCAGCCTGGCCTCCGCCTCTAGCTGTACAACAAGTTCACGTGTTGGAGCAATAATAAGTGCACGGGGTGAAAGACCACGCGGGGCAGGTATATTTAACATGCGGGAAAAAATTGAAATCAGAAATGCTGCCGTCTTACCGGTTCCGGTCTGTGACTGGGCTGCAATGTCCTTACCATCCAGGGCAGCGGGCAGCGTCTTTGCCTGTACAGGCGTACAGTCCGTAAATCCTGCGGTCTTTATTCCTTCAAGAACCTTCTCATGGATACTCAGTTCATCAAATCTCACGACTACTACTATACCTGAAGAGGGCAAGATACATAAACCCGTTATATATATTGTTGAAATAATCTGATTAACAATTAATGATCCAGTAATGACGAATTACGAGTTCTTTAATACTGTGTACTTCGTGATTCGTCAATCGCTTCTCGCCACTCTCTTATTTACTCTTCGCAAATCCGGGATTGATAACAGGCAGTCGCTATTCGTCGTTCTCTCTATCACCTTGCATTGCATAGCTTCCGCCTTATATAATGAAAGAACATTATTAATAATTAATGGTTTCCGCTTTTCCCGCAAACCCAAAATATATCGGGGAGGACAAATGAAGCTCACACTAAAGAGAGTCATTAACTTTACTGCTTTAATTATCGCAATATTTACAGCAGGATGTTCTTCCCCTCTCAATATTCGATATGTACCGATTGAAAACAGTGACAACCATTTATCCTCAATTTCTCCTATTACAATAAAAGTGCTGCCCGTTGTTGATAACCGTCAAATAACAAATGATAAAACATTAGTCGGCGAAAAGAAGACAGGCATTATTGTAGGAAGGGAAGCTGTTAAGGCCTCTAAGCCTGCGCTCGATATACTTCGCGAAGCACTGGAGAAGGAATTAACCCTAAGTGGACACAGTATAGTCAATGAAAATCAGGAAGTCACTTTAAAAACAGAATTGAAGCATTTCTGGCTAAAGACAGATGTCAATTCTGAAGACAATTCCAATATCGACAGCTGGGATGTAATTGCTGAAATTAAAATCATTCTTGAAATCAAAGATAATGTTTCCGGAAAATCGTCAATTTTCGGGCCATACAATGTCAGAAATAGTGAAAGACGATCCATTATGCCCGGGAACCATGTTATGGAGCGCGTTTTTGAGATGGCTCTGGGCAAGCTGTTGAAGGCTGTAAGTTCAGACACAGAATTGGCGAGTGCCTTATAAAAATAACACCACCGGTTTATAATAGTGTCCATGGCATTTATACCAGGAGGGATATATGTTTGGTCTGGGAGTTACAGAGTTAGTAATTATTTTAGTTATCATTGTTGTCTTATTCGGCGCATCAAGACTGCCTGAAGTGGGCAGGGGAGTTGGCGAAGCGATTAAAAACTTCAAAAAATCCATATCTGATCCTTCAGAAATTGATGTTACACCCGGAGAGAAAAATAAAGATGATTCAGGAAACAGCGCCTAGAACGGTCATTCTGTTTCCGACCCAAAATACGGCATTTAGAGGGATTTGACTTTTCTGAACTAAAAGTGCCATGATTGTTATCAAGTTGCAGGAGTTTTTGTTACACGTGAGGCCGCAAAGACTTTATACTTTGTGGTCTTTTTTTATTAAGGGCTGAATTCCAGAGAATTCAGCTGATTCATTAAGGAGGAAGTAAGCATGGCAGAAGGAACTGTAAAATGGTTCAATGAGTCAAAAGGATTTGGTTTCATCACACAGGACGATGGTGGATCAGATGTTTTTGCACACTATTCAGAAATTCAGGGAGACGGGTTCAAAAACCTGGCTGAAGGCGATAAAGTCAGCTATGACGTTGTCGAAGGCGACAAGGGTCTGAAAGCAGCAAATATCGTAAGACTGTAAATCATGGAAGCAGGCTGCGTAACCGCAGCCTGCTTTTTCAATAGTCCACCGAATTTTCTCAACTCTCTTTTGAACATTCACTATCTATCTGGCTGTTGAATTTACATTATAACAATAATTTGTAGCAATCAAATTATAAGGAAAGGCAAACTATGGCAATGCGCGGTGGCATGTACAATGCCAACAAGCGGAAAAAAGAACTGGCCCGTAAGAAAAAACAGGACGAAAAAAGATTAAAACGCCAGAAAGCGTCCACTGTTGAATCTCAATCCCCGGAAGAAGTAGCCGTAAATTCTTCAGGAACGGAAATCCCGGAAAGTACATCCTCAGAGTAATTACATTATGGATGGGACCAGACGTTCTGATATAGTACCTGGAGCACAGGTATCAATCGTCTTAAAGAAAGACCAGAAAACAGGAAATCTGACAGATGGAGTCGTTAAAAATATCCTGACAAAGTCACCAACTCACCCTCATGGAATAAAAGTCCGCCTGGACAACGGAGAAGTCGGCCGAGTAAAAAAAATCATTAATTAGCTGAAATCATACCGCCCCTAATTATCTGCAGTTTGACTCTAATATATATCAGTGTGAAGAATAATGGGAATCACTATAAATACCCGACATCATTTTATAGGTAATCTCCGCTACAGGTGATTTATCATCTGTTAACACTACCGCATCCTCTTCAGGATAATAATTGGATAGACTTTTGGAAGCTGAATAAGCTATCTTTTGAAGCTCAGAATTGCCGGAATAAGATCTTAACTTGCTTTTCATATAATCCAGATCAGCCTCTGATTTTGTTGCAAAAAGCAGGTGGTTAGTAAACATCTCTATCTTGAAAATTGAGGGGAAGACCTCACTCATCGTTTTTCCAACAGCATCAACAAGAATCAACCTGTTGTTTTCCTGATAGGGAGAAAGCACGTTCATGACTACTACACCATTTGGTTTCATATGTTCGTAAACTGTGGTAAAGAACTCCTTTGTCATGATGTAAAACGGAGCATACACACCGCCATGATAGACATCAATTTCAATTACATCATACTTCTTCTCTGAATTCTGCAGAAAGGGCCTTGCATCTCCTTCATAGATGTGTAATTTGCTGCTTTCCTTTAATCCGAAATATTTCCTGCCAACCTCAATAACCCCCGGGTCAAGCTCTACTGCATCTACACTGGCATCTTGAAAAAAAAGCTGCTTTTGAAGAACGCTGGTACCGCCTCCCATACCCAGAATAAGTATATCTTTTGCATCTGCCATTATAGGCGCTGTATTCAAATAATCAAAGTACATATTTACAGTAGCTCCATCAGGTTTGAAGATTGAATGAAACCACATATTAGTGTTTAATTTCATCTGAAGACTGCCGTCGTTTTCCTGAGAAACTTTTATCAGGTTGTATGGTGACTCGTTTTGAAATATTATGTTAGATTCAGTTTTTCCGGGATAGATGTTAAACGCCAGAATTGCAATGATGAAAATACCATATACTCTCTTCCTGATTTCCAGTCCCCACACGGCTATCAACAGGAGCGTAATTGAACACAGGATCAATGTTGCATGGGAACCGAGCTTTGGAATGAGAACAAATGTAGCCCCGAATGTTCCAATAATACTTCCAACGGTTCCGATCGCTGTTATATCACCGGCTACACTTCCAACAACTGAAGTGTCTTTTGTCATAAGCTTTATAATAAAGGGAGGTGCCATACCCAGCAATACCATGGCCGGACCGAAGAGAATCACAGACGATAGAATTGATCCGTAAACAACCCCAAATTTTGCCAGATATGCTATTAGTTGAATGTAGACTAGCGATATAATAATCACGTGTACATCCGCCAGAAAAATAAGCTTGAATAATAAGGCCCTTTCCGGTTTCCTGTCTGCAAGCTGCCCCCCCAGATAATAACCCAGCGACAGTGCAACCATCACTATTCCTATAAGACTCCCGGACACATAAACGGAATATCCGAAGTATGGAGCAAGTATCCTGAATCCCAGTATCTCCAGAACCATTATTATGGCACCGCTGAAAAAAACAGCGATCTTCAAATCAACGCATGATGAGGTTGTGTCAACACTCTTATTAAGCGGTATTGACTTCCTTCTGAAAACTGATCCAGTAATAATACTGGAAGGATATAACCTGGATACTAATGATATCAATTTTTCCATTACAAGTTCTTTAGTTAAAAAGTTAGTAGATGTTATGTATTAAGCAACGAACATGCCAGAAGAGAGTCTTCGGAGAACTCTCTTTATAAAACATAGGGTTATCAATCATGCCTGCTTTATGCGTATCTGTTGATCAGGCAAAAACAAAGTGAAAACACTCAGCCCCCTAGTGATTTCACTTACTGTAAACAAATATTACCTTCTTTTTATTTGCAGGACTCAACATTATGATTTCAATAATGCTTGATATCTTATTCAATAAAATAGAATAATAAAAACCTGATACTGTTACATTTCTTAATGAATTAGTATGAAAGCAATCAACAGGGAGGAACGGCAATGGCTGAATTATCTTTTAAAATAGGACATGTTTATTGCTATGACTGTGTCAAGGCACTGAGTAAATTCATAGGTAAAATGCAAGGAGTGCAGTCTGTTGAGGTAATTAATAACGATAGTGCAGTCATTGAATATGACCCTGCCAATCTGGAGGTGGATGAAGAGAAGTTCAAACAAATTGTAGTAGACAGCATCAATCGGCTTGGATTTCGAATAAAAGACTATTAAATCATACAGACAAACTACATCGGACAGAGGGCATCACATTAATCCCCGCCATGAATGTTTCTATAGTAGTTTTTCCGAATAGAGTGCTTAATATCTACTGAAGCAACAACTTTCTTGTCTTTTATTTGATAAGAGACATCAAGAATGTCAGGAATCCCATAAGTGAAGCTTTGATGTATAGCCCTGAAGTCGTAGCCTATAAGACTTCCATCAGGAGCCAGGATCTTACTCCACTGATTTCTTTGAGAATATATAAATTTCACAGCAGATTGGACCGCAACCTCCGCAGCAACCCCACTGGAGGAAAGATAGTTATGAGGAGAACCTGACATCTCTATTGTATAATCATCCCCTTCAATATCAAGAATCGCAATCTTAATAGATTCATATTCCGAATACAGGAAAAGGGTAAAGCTGCCGCTTATGTCTGCATCACTGACAGCTTCAGATTTGATATACATTCCAGTACTGCATGAGACGCTCACGGCAAGGAATAACAATAATATAGTTAAAGGCAGGTTTCTGCACATAATCGTTTTCAACAGTCTTACCTCCTAATTTATATTTATCATATAACAGGCTACATGGCAAGGCATAACATCCTTTGCCGCTGGCATCACACAGCTATTATTGATATACATTTCTGCACAATTACTCTTTCGCATTACGTATCATCATGCTATTATTGAGTAAAGCAATAATATCCCTGGAAGAGCCGCTGAATGTCACACAAGCATAAAGATAAGTCTCACAGAGCTCTCAAAAAGCAGACAGAGATCATCAGAAAGTAACTTAAGTCCTGCAAAGAAGGTCTAGAGATTCCCTGTTTTCTGGTACTCCTTAACATACTTTTTCAGGGCCCTGAAAAAAATCCAGTCAAGGGAAAGACTATTGTCAGCCGCAATATTGAACATTTCTTCAAGAACTTCTTTTTCTATAGTTGCCTGCGATTGAGTCGATGCCTTATCCTTTTTATCTTCAACTACAGGTTCGTCTTTACCGCCATGGCGCTTCACGTGCTCTCGTTTAAGGAGCTTCATAAGCCCGTCAACATCAGCTCCTTTAACTGCACTCACCACGTCATCGGGTGGTTTGACTGCAGAATCATCTTCTTCAGCCCCGGCTGTTTCGGTTTCATTGGGGGCAGTTTCTTTTTCAGTAGATGGCATGCCTGGAAGTCCTGCAGGCATCATTCCGCTCATGCCCGTCATACCCATCATCATCTCTGTAAGCTTTCTTGCATGCTCGTTATCGGGAAGTTCCTTCTTAATATATTCGTCGAGCTTCCCCTCCGCCATTGCAATTGCCAACTGATCGGCCATAAGGGTTTCATTTTCTTTTTCTTCAAAAGCCCTCTTTTTCCGAAAGGGGGTTGATGGAGATTTGGGTAAGGGCTTATCTTTTTTTGACATAATAAAGGCCTTTCAAATTTGGTTATTAGATACCTCAACTGATTGATATAGTTTAATTTTCACAAATTCACCTCAAGAAAGCAAATACTCTGCAATAAAAGTTGCAAAATCATATCAACAATAAACGTGACACCATGACACAGTAATGTGTTACTGCCACACTTTCGCGCCAACTCATTAAGATATTGCCACACATATGTAAACAGCGTAACGTGTTGTTTTTTTTAAATTTACATCAATATAATGGGGTTATTTGATATCTGGCACATTTCTTGTAAGTACTATGCTGACATCACGGATACAGTAATTGTGTCTTTCAATAAATGACTTATTTTAAACTGTTTTACTATTACTCACAATTAATACAGACAAGAACGGACAAGCACTAATGGACAACAGAGAATTTGAGCGAATACCCACGAATATTGAAGTTACATTTCACTGTAATAACATGAACTATACTGGAACTATTTTAAATATTTCCGAAAACGGCATGTTTATAAGCACTAATGATATGTGTTCTCCCTTTGATTCGCAGTTTGAAGTAGTCATTCCTTTTAAAGAAGATGTGTTAAATATTCCCGTTAACCTGAACAGGATACTTCTTTCACCGGATTCCCGCGACGGGATCGGCGTAGAGCTCTCCGATTTATCTACCGATTATGTGGATATGGTAAAAAGCCTTAAAGACAAGGAATAACCCTGATTTAAACTTATTGTTCTGCCAGGCAAAAAACTCTATACTCCTGGCGATATCCCTGAATTGTAGTGATCTGCTTCCGGATGTATTTTTCTCAATATAGATAAATCAAATATTTCACCTGAAGATATCTCCTGATTTATATATCCCAGCCCCTTTAACACCCTGACAAAACCCATTGTAGAAGCGATATATTCATCAGTAATTGCGGCACAGTATTTCGGTGATATTTTCAATGTATCCATGATAAAATCTTCGTCGGCAACCTTCACATAATCAGCTATCATTGAAGCAGAGTCTTGAGGTTGATTTCTGAGGAAAGCAGTTGCTTCTTCATGCCGGGACAGAAAACTTTCCACAGCATCACCATTGTTATCAAGAAAATCATTGCGCACAAGAATGCCGTAACTGGGATTATTCGGCCAGAGACTGGAAGGAGGATATAGTATTTTTCCTTTAACAAACCGCTCAACAGCAGCTGCCAGTGCAGGTGTGCCCACAGCAGCAGAAATTTCTCCCCTGTTAATCGCTTCCAGTACCAGATCAGCCCACTGAAAATTCACGATTTCTATAGAAGTATCAAGTTTAAGACTTTTCAACGACTCCGAAAGGATTACATCATGAATAGATCCTTTTCCTGGAACACCTATTTTCAGCCCCTCAAACTGCTTCAACAGATCACCCAGGTCTTCAATGTCAGGATAACTTGTGAAACGGGCAAGGCTGCTTATAACTGTACCCTCCACATGCCCTCCTGCGATACATTTAATAGGCACTCCCCTGTCAATGCCGATAATTGCAGGCGGCAAGCCTATATATGCAAGGTCGATAACATCATCTTCAAAGGCTTTAACAATTGCAGGGCCAGTGCCGAATAGTTTCCATTCCGCCTCCGGCCCCAGAGTGTCCCTGGCCATCATAAGAATGGATGTATGGTAAAAAGTGGAAAGGTGTCCGATCCGGATCATTTGGTTTATATTAGACAGGCTTGAAAACAGCCTCTGAAATATTAATAAACTATTCTTCTTCCAGTGTTATAGCCTCAACCGGGCAATTTTCTTCAGCCGCTTCGCAACACTCAAAAAACTCACAACCTTCGGGATCAACTACTTGAGCAATGTCGTCAATTACCTGAAAAACACTGGGACATATCTGTTCGCAGTTACCGCAGGCTATACATAAATCTGCATCAACAATGGGTGTCATACGCTAATATCCTTTAAATTAATAAAACTCTTTCATCTTGTAAGCCTTACTTTACTTGCTCCATTATCGCTGCTGCAAGTAATGGAAACATTATCTCATGATGTCCGGTTAATGCATAGGATTTTCCGCCGGACAGCACAGGTCTTCTGAGAACATTTTCCCGGCAGCGGTAGTGCTGGATAAAATCCATATTCACAGTCGTAAAGTTTTTGACTTTATTTTTCAAATTCCTCGTCACTGCAATGGCCTTCAGAAACACTTCCGGCATAATAACTGCAGAGCCTAGATTAATATACACGCCGCCTTTCAGGTCGGCAACCACAGATGAAAACAGCTTAAAATCCCTCATGCTGCCCTCACCTATAGCTGCCCCGCTTGCTTCGGGGTGCATATGAATTATATCAGTTCCAACAGCAACATGGACACTGGCAGGTATATTCTGCCTTGCTGCTGCTGCAAGTACACTAAGTTCCTTATGCTGTCCTTTACCCTTCAAAATGTATTCACCAATAGTCCTGCCGATACCATTACCTCTTTTCACACCGTTCTTTATAGCCCGATTAAGGTTCTTTCCTGTCTCCTCAGCCATGCCAAAAGTCCCCCGGCACAACTCAACGTCAACATCTTCCGATGTGTGCCCCATAAGGCTAAGTTCAAAATCATGAACAATACATGCCCCGTTCATAGCAACGGCAGTAATAATATTATTCTCAATAAGATCAATAATAATCGGGGTAAGCCCTACCTTAATGGAATGGGCCCCCATGCCGAGAATTACAGGACGGTCCTTTTTTCTCGCTTTAACAATTGCGTTGACAACAGCCTTAATATCACCGGCAGCTAGAATATCGGGAAGGCCATCAAGAAAGGATTTAAAACTTCCGCCATGAAAAGGCTTAGCGACTTTATCACGCTCAACCTTGCTCTTTCTTGACTTGAGCTGACAGGTTTTTACGTTCTTAAATGATATGTTCTTATATTTACCGGACACACAAAAATATAACCTGCCCGTGATTTATAGTCAAGGGAGAGTAGAGCTCTCAGTTGTCAGTTCTCAGTTGTCAGCTTGAAAAGATTAAAGGCAGCAATAATATCAAAGTGGTCAAATTTCACATTAGAGTGGTATTATCAACGTTAATTAATACAAGGGCACCCACGAGAGGTGCCCCTACAAAGTTATGATTATAGATTCCAAAAAAATCGGATTATCTTCAAAGACAGTTATTGAGCAAATCAGCAAAAATAAAATCGCCATAATTATCTCCAGGAAAAGCCGTGTTATTATGGCAGACGG
>PIVU01000074.1 GCA_003354025.1 Nitrospirota bacterium | reverse complement strand
TGCATGACAGTTCTCCTGTAACGCCCGGAAAGATAATCGCAAAGATTAAGGGCAATACTCGCAAGATACTACTGGCGGAGAGGACAGCCCTTAATATTCTACAGAGAACTTCCGGAATAGCGACACTTACTAATGAGTACGTCAGTGAAGTGAAAGGCACTAATTGCAATATAGCTGATACCAGAAAAACAGCTCCCGGGCTCAGGTTTTTTGACAAATATGCGGTAAAGGCCGGAGGAGGGCATAATCATCGCTATGGGCTCTTTGATGGAATCCTTATTAAGGACAATCATGTAGAGGCTGCAGGCGGAGTAAAAAAGGCAGTCAACAAAGCCAGATCAGCGGCCCATCATTTGTTGAAAATTGAAGTTGAAGTGAAAAACCTGACTGAAGTTAAGGAAGCACTTGCTGCAGAGGCAGATGTAATAATGCTGGATAACATGCCTGTAGATAAGATGAAAAAGGCAGTTTCTGTCATAAGAGCAAAGGACCGGGGTACTATAATAGAAGCTTCCGGTAACGTTAATTTGGGAAATATACGGAAAATAGCTGAAACTGGTGTAGATTTAATCTCTGTGGGTTCCCTTACACATTCTGTACATGCTGCGGATATTAGTTTGAAATTTAAATCGATGAAGCGATAAAACACTTTAGTTATATATAAATAGCCCGGTTAAAGCTAGCTCCCCAGGAATGCGATTTCCCTCCGTAAGTCTTAGATAATCCTGAAGGTCAACGGAATTGTCGTGATAACTTATTAAAATCAATCGATTGACAAGTAGTCGGGACAGTCCTTATAATTTAAGGTCTAACTAAATTTAGAAGGTATTGAACGTGCGGCTTATTATCCCGGATATTCCCGAAGAGGGACTTGATCATGAACTTGATCTTCCGGTCATGCTCAATAATAGCATGACCCCTGATATAGCTCATGCTGTATTAAAAATTTTAAGGTTTAAGAAAAAGGTATTTATAGAAGGAAGTATTAATATTAATGTTACATTGAATTGCAGCCGTTGCTGCGGTGACTTTGTTCAGCCAATGGATAACATTACCTTTAGAGAAGAGTATAATCCTGTTCAGGAGATGAGTCATGATAGTGACCAGGAACTTAAGCCGGACGATCTGGATTTAAGCTATTACTATAATGATGAACTCGACTTGCAGGAGTTGATAAAGGAGCAGGTCATGCTTTCCGTGCCGATGAAACCTGTATGCAGTGAAAACTGTAAAGGGATGTGTGTAAGGTGCGGAAAGGAATTAAACTCCGGACCATGTGAATGTGAAGAAGACAAACTTGATCCGAGACTGGCTCCTCTTCAGCAGTTGAAAGAAGCAATGGAAAATAAAAAAACATCCTGATAACAGGATGATATAATTCAGGAGGAAAAAATGCCAAATCCAACATCAAGACATACCAAATCGAGAAGGGACAAAAGGCGGGCAAACTGGAAACTCAGCACTGTCAGCAACGGTCTTTGCCCTGAGTGCCAGGAGCCCAAGCTTCCACACAGAGTATGCAGGCACTGCGGAACCTATAACGGAAAAAAGATACTTGAAGTAATAGAAAAAGAAACTGTATGAGAATAGCTCTGGATGCAATGGGCGGGGACTATGCTCCTGCTACAAATGTTGAAGGTGCGATAGAAGCTCTAAATGAAGACAGCAACTTGTCTGTGATACTCGTCGGCGATGAGAAGGAAATAGAAGCGGAGCTGAAAAAGCAGAATTGCGCTGACCTTTCCATTGACATTAAACATGCATCACAGGTTGTTGAAATGGATGATTCGCCGCTTACTGCCTTAAGGCGAAAGAAAGATTCCTCCATAAGGGTAGCCATTGATTTAGTAAAGGCGGAGAAGGCCGATGCAATGGTGAGCGCCGGCAACTCAGGTGTAGTAATGGCCACAGCCCTTTTAGTGCTTGGAAAACTCCCAGGAGTTGAAAGGCCGGCGATTGCAGCTGTAATGCCCTCTTTAAAGGACCATTTTGTTCTGATTGATGCCGGTGCAAATGTGGACTGTAAGCCGCTTCACCTTTCACAGTTTGCGATTATGGGGGAAGCTTACGCCAAGTACATATTTGATATTGAAAGCCCCAGAGTGGGCCTTCTCGGAATAGGTGAAGAGGATGCCAAGGGCAATGAGCTTACGAAGGAATCCTTTAAGCTAATAAAGGACTCGAACGTGAATTTTATAGGTAATCTGGACGGGAAGGACATGTTTAACGGCGAAGCGGATGTTGTTGTATGTGACGGCTTCGTCGGCAATATAGCCCTTAAAGTAAGTGAAGGACTGGCTGAGACAATTGCTAAAATGCTTAAAAGGGAAATTACCGATTCAGCAACCGGTAAAATCGGAGCAGTTCTCTTGAAAAATGCACTGAACAACTTTAAGAAGAAGACCGATTATTCTGAGTACGGCGGGGCCCCTTTGCTCGGCTTGAGCAAACCCTGTATTATCAGCCACGGCCGTTCTTCTTCAAAAGCAATCAAGAATGCTGTCAAGGTGGCCGGGGCATTTCATAGCAAGGGCATCTTAGACATTATATCCAGGGAATTTGACAAGGGTCTGAGAAGGAGGGAAACGGTTGCCGTTGAAGAGTAGAATCACAGGCACAGGCTCCTATACTCCTGAGACCATTCTTGATAATTCTGATCTTGCAAAAAAAATCGATACTTCAGATAAATGGATTACCGCAAGAACGGGCATCAGGCAGAGAAGGGTAGTTAAAGGATCTGAGACAAATTCCGACCTCTGCCTGAAGGCGTCAGAAAATGCACTGCAATCTGCAGGCATCAAGGCAAAGGAACTGGATTTAATTATTGTTGCAACTATGAGCGGTGATCAGCCTATGCCTTCTACGGCAGCGATTCTGCAGAACAAACTGGGTGCGAAGAGTGCAGCTGCCTTTGACATTAATGCAGCGTGCAGCGGTTTTATATACGGCCTTACGGTCGCTGATAATTTTGTGAAGTCCGGATCATATAAAAAAGTACTGCTTGTCGGAGCAGAGGTGAATTCCAAATTTCTTGACTGGAAGGACAGAGCCACCTGTGTACTGTTCGGTGATGGCGCCGGAGCAGTTGTGCTTGAGCCGACAGGGGGTAAGAAGGGAATACTTTCAACTCATATATATTCCGATGGCTCGATGTGGGATTTTATCTGTTTGCCCGGAGGAGGCTCTAACCATCCTCCGACATCAAAAACCATACGTGACAGGATGCATTATATAAAGATGAAGGGAAATGAAACTTTTAAAGTGGCTGTCAGGACGCTTGAAAAACTTGTCCTGGATACTCTTAAGGTAAATAACGTAAAACCGTCTGAGCTTGCGATGCTTATTCCGCATCAGGCCAATATGCGAATAATTGCGGCAACTGCCAAAAGGCTGAAATTGCCGATGAGCCGGGTAGCGGTAAATCTTGATAAATACGGGAATACTTCTGCAGCTTCAATTCCAATAGCACTGGATGAAGTTGTTCGTGAAAAAAGAATTAAAAAAGATGACTATGTTATGCTTGAGGCATTTGGGAGCGGACTGACTTGGGGGTCAGCTTTGATTAAATGGGGATAGCAATAGCGAAGCCGTAAAATCAGGAGTCAAAACTGTGGGAGACAGCAGTGTGCAAGGAACTCCTTTAATTTTGAAATTTGATTATTTAAGTGTGTCTAGGAGGCGATAATGGATTATTTCTTGGATGAAGAACAGTTAATGATACGGGACCTGGCTCGACAGATTGCATTAGAGAAGGTCCTTCCGATAAGAGCAGAGCTTGATGAAAAAGAGGAATTCCCCTGGGACATTATGAAGACCCTTGCCCAGTCGGATTTTTTCGGTATTAATATTGATGAAGAGTATGGAGGGCTAGGCAAGGGTGGCTTTGAAATGGGCCTGGTAATTGAAGAGTTGAGCACAGCTTGTCTCGGCGTATCAACTACATTTGCCGCTAATTCTCTGGGAACATATCCAATCCAGATTGCCGGCTCCGATGAGCTGAAGAAAAAATACCTTCCTGATATAGCATCAGGAAAGAAGTTGGTTGCATTCGGGCTTACTGAAGCCAATGCCGGCAGCGACGCGGCAGGTGTTCAGACCACAGCTAAACTTGAGGGGAACGAATATGTACTCAACGGCACAAAGCAGTGGATAACAAATGGCGGAGATGCAGAAATATATACAATCATTGCGATTACCGATAAAACCAAAGGTGCTCGAGGTGCATCTGCATTTGTTGTTGACAAAGGGACTCCCGGCTTCAGCTTTGGTAAAAAGGAAAACAAACTTGGAATCAGGGCTTCATCAACAAGAGAATTAATATTTGAAAACTGCCGTATCCCGAAGGAAAATCTTTTAGGAAAACAGGGGATGGGTTTTATTATTGCGATGAAGACACTTGATAAATCCAGGACTGGCGTTGGAGCACAGGGTGTCGGTGTTGCTCAGGGAGCGTTTGACGCAGCGGCTATTTTTGCCAAGCAACGGCAGCAGTTCGGAGCGCCTGTTATCAGCTTCCAGGCTGTCCAGCATATGCTTGCTGATATGGCTACCCAGATAGAAGCTGCGCGGGCTTTAGTGTATTCAGTGGCTAAATTTATAGACAGTGGAGCAAAAGATGTTGCCAAAGCTTCGGCTATGGCCAAGCTCTTTGCGACTGATGTTGCCATGAAAGTGACTGTTGATGCTGTACAGGTCATGGGCGGTTCCGGCTATATGAGGGAATACCCTGTGGAAAAGATGATGCGTGACGCAAAAATCCTCCAGATATACGAAGGCACAAACCAGATCCAGAGAAATATTATCGGGCAGGCGCTAATAAAAGAGACTACAAAGAAAAAATAGTAGTATTTAATCTGGTGTGCTGTCCACTTAAAGTTGACTTACCTTCATTATGTGAAGAATGAAGCTGCTTTTATTTTTCACCATACTTTACAACTCTCTAAAAAATATAAAGATTTTGCGAGTAATGCCGTATTAATAGAAATGTGACGAACGCGGTGATTGATAAAAGGAAATTATGACAGACGTGAACAAATCAAAAGAGCAACTGATTGATGAACTGGCTGAATTGCGCCAGCGTGTAGATGATCTTTCGCAACAGGAAGAAAAGCGTAAGATTATTGAAGATGAGCTACAGAAAAGTGAGGAGAAGTATCAGTCACTTGTAGACTCAACAGATGATTCGATTTATCTTATTGATAAGCAGTTTAATTATATATACATGAATAAAAAACACATGACCAGGCTGGGGCTCAAGGATAGTAGCTACATTGGAAGGTCATACAGGGAGTTTCACTCTCCCGATGAAATCCAGGAGTTTATAATCAAGGTTGACCGTGTTTTCAGGACCGGGGAATCCGCCCAGTATGAGTACAGGAGCTGCAGAGATAACAGGTTTTTTCTTCAGACCTTCAGTCCTGTAATTGACAAAAAGGGTACGATTGCAGCTACTGTTGTTTCAAAGGATATTACAGAGAGGAAGAAGGCCGAGGAATTGATCCTTCAATCCAAGCAGGACTGGGAGAGTACATTTAATACGATTACTGATGTAATCACCATACATGACAAAAACTATAATATCATCAGGGCCAACAAAGCAGCAGAAAAGATTCTTAAATTGCCTTTCCTTGTTGGAGATAACAAGTGCTTTAAGTTTTACCATGGAACAGACAGTCCCTTAAAGGCATGTCCGAGCTGCTCATGTCTTGTCTCCGGAGAGCCGGCAAATTTTGAAATATATGAACCTCACCTGAACATGTATCTGGAGATCAGGGCAATACCCCGCTTTGACCGCGACAATAACCTTGTGGGTTTAATTCATGTTGTCCGTGATATATCGGAAAGAAAACTATTGGAAGAAAAACTTCACGAAAGATCCATTACCGATGAGCTGACAGGCCTGCTGAACCGGAGAGGGTTCTTTTCACTTGCACAGAAGCAGTTGTCATCTGCAGCGCGTAAGGGCAGGGAGCTGGTTGTTATATATGCGGACATGGATGACCTGAAGACCATTAATGATACCTATGGGCATGAAGAGGGCGATATAGCTATCAAGGAAGTCGCTCTTATGTTAAAAGATACATTCCGTGAATCCGATGTGATCTCACGTCTCGGAGGCGATGAATTTGCGGTCCTGGTAGAGGTGACCGATACAAATGACGAAGTGTATGTCAAAAACCGGCTCGAAGAAAAATTGGACGTGATTAACTCACCGGACCACAGGCGGTATTCGCTGAAACTAAGTGTAGGCATGGTCAAATGTGATCCCAGCAATCCCTGCAATATTGATGAACTTTTGAGCAAGTCTGACAAGCTGATGTACGCTCATAAGAAGAGTAAATGCTGACCTGAGCAGTTTCTTTACCTATCTGAACACAATATCGTATAATATCACTTCAAAATTATCTCGTTGCATTCTCGTTTGAAATCTCAGGAGGAGAATTTATTGTGAATATAATAGTTTGTGTGAAACAGGTGCCTGACACCTCGGAAATAAAGATAAATCCTGAAACTAATACTCTTATGAGAGAAGGAGTGCCCAGCATCATTAATCCCTTTGATTTGCATGCGATAGAGGCGGCAATTCAGATTAAAGAACAGACCGGAGGTAAAGTTACGGTCCTTACTATGGGACCTCCTCAGGCAGAGACATCACTGAGGGAGTCGATAGCGATGGGAGCTGATGAAGCGGTGCTTCTTTCTGACAGGGCATTTGCCGGGTCAGATACATGGGCAACTTCCTATACACTTGCTAAAGCTATTGAGAAACTGGGTGCTGACATAATTTTCTGCGGTAAACAGGCAATCGACGGGGACACTGCCCAGGTAGGCCCTGAAACAGCTGAGTTTCTGAATATGCCCCACATTTCTTACATAAAAAAAATTGAAGATGTAACAGACAGCAGTATTAAAGTACAGAGGATGATGGATGAAGGTTATGATGTGGTTGAGTCTTCTTTGCCGGTACTCCTGACTGTAGTAAAAGAACTGAATCAGCCCCGTATGCCCTCCTTGAAGGGGAAAATGGCTGCTAAAAAAGCGCAGATTACAACAATGGGAATGGCTGACATCGGCGCTGATGAAAACAGTCTCGGCCTGAAAGGATCACCTACTCAGGTAAGAAACATTTTTGCTCCTGAGGTAAAAGCTGAAAGAAAGATGATAGAAGGAAGCCCTGAGGAGCAGGTCGAGAATTTGTTAAAGGAGTTGAAGGAGATCAAATGCATATAACTCCTTACATCGAATTTCGGAGGGAATATTAAATGGCAATAATTGTTAATCCTGAAAAGTGTTCGGGCTGCGAAACCTGTATTGAGTCCTGCCCGTTTGACGCCATAGTTATGACAGACGGTAAAGCAGTTATTAATGAATATTGTAATTCATGCATGACCTGTCTGTCGGGCTGCCCCGAAGGCGCTATTATAGAGACGGAAGAAAAAGTACAGAGCTCGGAGCAGAGAGAGAAGAATAAGGCATACAAAGATGTATTAGTATTTGCAGAACAAAGACAGGGTAAGGTTTCATCTGTTGCTTTTGAGTTGCTTGGTATTGGCAAAAAGCTTGCAGACGAGCTTGACGCTAAAATAACTGCAATCCTCCTTGGTGCCGCAGAAGTTGAAGCACAGGAGCTTATTAAATGGGGTGCTGACAAAGTATTCCTGTGCAGTGACCCGTCTTTGGAGCAGTTTAATGATGATGCTTACAGCGAAGTGCTTGCAAAAGTTATTGATGAACACAAGCCTTCAATTGTTCTTGCAGGAGCAACCTCTGTGGGTAGATCTTTTATACCCCGTGTAGCTGCAAAACTGAGGACAGGTCTGACTGCGGATTGCACATCACTTGAGATAGACAAGGACACCGGAGACCTCCTTCAGGTACGTCCGGCCTTTGGTGGTAATATTATGGCTACTATTCTGTGCCCTGATTACAGGCCGCAAATGGCTACAGTAAGACCGCGTGTTATGAAAAAAGGCGAGTATATTGAGGACAGGACCGGAGAGATAATAAACATTGTGAATACCGGTACACAGTCCAGGACTAAAGTTCTGGAGTTTGTGAAGGAAGTATCTGGAGTGAGTGTTAACATTCACGAGGCGGACATAATAGTTACAGCCGGCAGGGGAATCGGCGGCGAAAAGGGCATGAAAATGCTTGAAGAGCTTGCAGAAGCTATTGGCGGTGCGGTTGGAGCGACAAGGGCGGCAGTGGATGAAGGATGGATTCCTTACAGCCACCAGGTTGGCCAGACAGGAAAGACTGTTAATCCTAAAGTATATATTGCCTGCGGTGTATCAGGTGCTGTTCAGCATCTGGTTGGCATGCAGTCTTCAGATATTATTATTGCGATTAACAAAAACCCTGAAGCACCGATTTTTAATGTTGCAACATACGGAATAGTTGGAGATATCTTTGAAATCGTGCCGATGCTTACCAGCAAGATTAAGGAGATCAAGGGCTAAGAGTTAATCAGTAAGTATTTCCGCTTGGGTCTACCATTGGAACAAACCGTACCGGAAGCTCACTCTTCTGCCTTAGTTTACCTCCCAATTTCTCTAAATATATCAATTTCTGGTTGTATGATTCACCAACGGGGATGATCATTCTTCCTCCTTCTTTCAGCTGTTCTTTAAGAGGCCCGGGCACATGTGTGGGTGCGCATGTAACAATTATCGCATCAAATGGAGCATGCTCTTTCCATCCCTTATAACCATCGCCCACTTTTACTTTAACGTTGACGTAGCCAAGCTCCTTCAATAATCGGTCCGCCCGTTTCCCCAGGGGCCCGTTGATTTCGATTGTGAAGACATGGTCACTTAATTCACCAAGTATCGCTGCCTGATATCCTGAGCCCGTACCTATTTCAAGCACCCTGTCAGTCCTTGACAGATTCAATACATGTGTCATGAAGGCCACTATGTACGGCTGTGATATTGTCTGCCCCTCACCTATTGGAAGAGGGTAGTCACCATAAGCACTGTCTCTATATTTCTTTGGAACGAAGAGGTGCCGTTTAACCTTAAGAAAAGCTTTAATTATCTTCTCGCTCTTAATTCCACGTGCGATGATTTGTTGATCAACCATCTCTGTCTGTTCTGATAGATATGACGGGGATGAGGAGACAGAGGTCTGAGGGTTATCTGCACTGGAAACAGGCTGCAGCTCCTGGCAGCCTGTAGAGAGTAATGTCATGGATATGATAAGAAGCTTAAATATATTCATTATTCAAACGGGACAGGCGGTATTTATTCAGGTAACGTGAGCATTTGGGGGAGAAGTCCCTATATCGATAATATTATCAAAAAAATAAGTTATAGGCAATCATATCTTTCGTCTCAGGGTATTCCTTTATTATATTTCCCAAGTTACGGCAGTAAAAAAAACCGAATGCGAAATCAACACTACTGGTTCGCATTCGGTTGAATTACTGGTTTACCGTTCAATTTCATGAGCTCAACACTATTTTTTTATCGGTGGCGGAATGCAGCCACAGTCACATGAGCATTTTGTAGTGGTTTTAGTTTGTTTTTTTTCTAATACTTTTATTGTCTTTTTATCTTCGCTGGCCATTTATATCACCTCCTTTCAATTAAGTATATGCATATAAACTTAAATATAAAGCAAAAAAATAATTTATTATGACTTCTTTTTCCCTTTCTTCCCCTCATGTCTGCCTAAACAGCCGCAAGTGCATATTCTGTTAAGCCGCTGTCTGCACTCTTCGAGAGCGTCTTTATTCAATGAATAATGTATCCAGTACCCCTGTCTTTCATCCTTCACAAGCCCGGCAGCTTTTAACACTCGTAAATGTTGTGATACCGCTGATTGGGTAACTCCAAGATTATCAGCCAGTGAGTTTACGTTCATTGGCGCTTTCTTGAGAAGTTCAATGATTTCTATTCTTTTATCTACTGATAGTATCTTGAAGAGGTCTGCTGATTCTTTCATAGTTTCATTTCACCTTATTAGTGATTGCTTAAATACTAATATAGTAAAAAATGATCAGAATGTCAAGAGGCCATTTTAGGTGGTTTGTCATATATCATTATGACTGTTTGGAGTTCCCCTGATGAAAAAGACTTGAAAAGCATAAACCAAAATGATTTTGCTGGTTGGCTTCCCCTGCATGAGCTTGATATGTTCTTATTATATTGCAATGGCTTCAATCATCTTCCAGTCATCGGAATTATGAGAAGCCTGCCATAAATCATAGTTTTGTTGTAAGTTCAGCCAAAGTTCGGGAGTAGTCTTGAGAGCCTTTGATAATCTAAGAGCCATGTCCGGAGTGATTGAGCCATGCTCGTTTACAATTTTTGATAAAGTTTTTCTGGAAATACCGAGTGTATGTGCAAGCTCCGAAATAGTTAATGACAGAGGTTCAATATAATGTCTTCTTAATATGCCACCGGGATGTGTTGGAGGTCTTTTTCTAATCCTCATAATGTTATCCTCCTAATGATAATCTAAATAATCGACGACTTCAGCGTCGCCTTCTTTAAAACTGAAAGTTACTCTCCAGTTTCCTGATACTTTTACGGCCCATATTCCCTTTTTTCTGCCTTTAAGCAGATGTAGATCAGATCCGGGGTAACTCATATCTTTGATATCCTTTGAAGCATCTAGTCGATCCAAGATATCTGCCAGTCTTTGGGCATGTTGTGGCTTAATGCCTTTTTTAGTGCCGTCATGATAATAATCTTCCAATCCCTTGTGTGCAAAACTTTTTATCATTAATTCCTAGTGTAACCGAAGTGGTTACAGGTGTCAATGGGTAATTTCTATCTCTTCACTTGTTGTGGATATAAAGTCGGCTATCGTTATGAAGTGAGGCTGCGTGTCTGCTGACAGCGCCATGAATATAACATTTTCTTTACAGCATGTTGCTATCGCCCTGCTTCGGGTTATCCCTCGTGTATAGGCATAGAGTATTGTCTTCAGCAATATGGCTGGATCATATGCAGGAGCTCCGGTATCAGTGTCTAATCTGCTATATAAATATTATCCTTGACCGGAGATGAAATAATTCCCTGTGTAGAATTAAATTTCACGGGGATCGAGATTCTCTCATTTCCATCAGATGATCTGTAAACTCCGAAATGCAGGTGAGGGTTCGTTGAATATCCGGTGTTGCCGGAGTAGCCGATAAGCTGTCCTTTAATGACACTTTCTCCTATGGATACTTCAGCGCCGTCCTTCATCAAATGGTGATACTCACCTGTAGTTCCGTCACTGTGCTGAATGATTATATGATTGGAGTAATCCACGAAGTCCTGAGTCGGGCCGCCGATATCATTGAAAGATATTACATCAACAACCCGACCTTCACGTGCTGCATATAAAGGCGTCGCCTCGGGCATCGCAAAATCAACGGCATGCCTGGAACTTTCGCTATGGCTGAACAGTTCATTTGAATTCTGCGTAATTCTATAGAAAGAACCGGCTGTGTAGGGAAGCCTGTAAACATATAGGTCGTCATGTTTTGCATAGATACTGCCTTTGGTCCAGTTAACATGATAGTTGTATTTTGATTTCTTGTTTTTATCGATTATAGGGATACGAAACATTGTTAGCCTGGATTTTCCGCTTATAGTTTCTGTGTAGGGGAGCTGCGCTGGAAGGCCCATATTCTTTGCATTAATTGTGAATGTAATCGTTGCATCAAAAGCCTTCATGTTTTCGATCTGAAATTCAACAAATCCATTATCATGAATCGTTTCAATGCAGATAGTATCTTTGAAACAATGAGTGCTCCCGTATGCTGCCTGTATGAAAAAAATCACAGAAGATAAAATAAGCAGGAATTTGAAAAGGCGCTTCATCTGTATAGTCCCCTAAGTCTTAAATAATTTACTTATTTTTATTATGACAAGTTAAATGTATAGATACGGTGTTCTGAATCACACACGATATATGCAGGGCTGGATTGATATCATGAGATGTGTGACTTTAATTATCAATGCATTTCATTGAACTGGTTTGTCAAGGCAGCGTGCAATTGTTTATAATTACTGACTCAAAATATTGGGTCTTTAAACTACAAATAAGTATCTTACTGTAACGGTTGCTGAGGGAATATATGAAGATACTCCCGAGGGTGCTTTAAGCGAAATGTAAGCCGCTGGATTGTCTGCACCGTTTTACCAATGCAGTTGTACGATAATAATGGAGGTTTTTTATGTCAACAGTATTTATGTTCCCGGGTCAGGGGTCTCAGTCCCTTGGTATGGGCGCGGAACTTTTCGATCGATATCACGACCTGGTGGCTGAGGCGGATGCTATTCTCGGTTACTCAATAAAGGAACTCTGCCTGGAGAATCCCAATGGTACTCTCAATAACACGGACTACACACAGCCGGCGCTTTACGTTGTCGATGTCCTGAGCTACCTGGCCATGATCGAGGACGAAGGGGTCAGTCCGGATTTTGTAATCGGCCATAGCCTCGGCGAGTATGTTGCGCTTTTTGCTGCCGGTGCCTTTGATTTTCCTACTGGCCTCAAGCTGGTCCAGAAGCGTGGTGCCCTGATGAGCGCGGCAACCGGCGGAGGCATGGCTGCCATTCTGGGCATGGACGGTGACGCTGTAGCAAAGGCACTCACCGAACTCGGCGCCGACAGTATTGATGTGGCCAATTTCAACTCCCCACGTCAGACGGTCATTTCTGGTCTCAAGGCCGATGTTGAGAATTTTGCCCCGCAGATGATGGAAAAGGGAGCCAGGAAGGTAGTTATCCTTAAAGTCAGCGGTGCTTTCCACAGTCGTTATATGAAACCAGCGGCGGATGAGTTCGAGACATTCCTGTCCGGCTTCAACTTTGGCAGTCTGAATATTCCCTGTATTGCCAACTGCAGTGCCGAGCCGTACACCGATGAATTGATTGCCTCAAATCTGCTACGCCAGATTTCCAACAGTGTCCGGTGGATTGATACGATCATGGGATTGCGTGAGAAGGGTGCCGACAATTTTGTTGAGGTAGGCCCGGGCAAAGTCCTGAATGGACTGGAACGCCAGATTAAGTAATAACATAATATTAAGATGTTATTGTTATAAGTAAGTGCAAAGCACTCTGCAAAGAGACTGGCAGTGCAAAATATTGCACGCAAATAATTGCAATACTGCAAAAGATTGCATGCTAATGGTTTCATTGTGCTGAATATGTTTTAGTAATTATAAGGTCGTCAAAACTTATTATTCAAACAACAAAGGCACTTATGAATATTTCCCCCCTTGTTAATGCCAGGTAGTGATCCTCGGCATATATATTGCAAAAACAACCCTGAAAATTTGCTTTCACCTGAAAGCTCTTAAGTTGCAGCAAACTCACTTATTTCTGCAACTGCTTTTACGGAAAGCACCAATTGCCTGATAAATATAAAAATAAATTTGATATGCCGTTAAATATTCGTTAAACTTCTACATATTACCTTTATTAACATGACAATTGATCACACAAAACACTCTTCTATTATCAGAGGCCTCTTTGAGGGCCTTATGGTTGATCATGATAGGGAAGCAGGTAAGGCTGTATCCGTTATATGGACCACTACATTGCAAATGACAAAAAATGAATAGAAACCAATCAATTACTAATATTAAAGGAGTGACCTGATGAGCAAGTATGACGAAGTCTTCCAAAAGAGCATAACGGATCCCGATGGTTTCTGGGGTGAGGCAGCCGAAAATATTGACTGGTATAAGAAATGGGACAAAGTCCTTGATGATTCAAACAAGCCTTTTTACCGCTGGTTCATCGGCGGGGAAATGAATACATGTTACAATGCTGTTGACCGCCACGTGAAAAACGGCAGGGCAGACCAGACTGCCATTATCTACGACAGCCCTGTGACGGACACTATACAGAAAATCACTTACAAAGAACTTCTAGATCATGTATCAAAGTTTGCCGGTGTACTGAAGGGCCTTGGAGTAGTGAAGGGTGATACGGTAATAATTTATATGCCCATGGTTCCACAGGCTGCTATTGCAATGCTTGCATGCGCCCGTCTTGGTGCAGTGCATTCAGTGGTATTCGGAGGTTTTGCCCCTCACGAGCTGGCTATCAGGATAGATGATGCAAAGCCAAAGGTCATCCTAACTGCATCAGGGGCAAAAGAAGGAAAGAAACTCATTGAGTACAAACCTATGGTAGATAAGGCAATTGAACTTGCAAAGCACAAGCCTGATAATTGTGTTGTGTACCAAAGGGCTTTTGTGACGGCAGAGATGATGGAAGGGCGTGACCATGACTGGGATGTAATTATTAAAGAGGCTGAACCTGCCGAATGTGTTCCTGTACTGGCGACGGACCCTCTTTATATCCTCTATACATCAGGCACCACGGGCACACCTAAGGGAATTGTTCGGGACAACGGCGGACATGCAGTTGCGCTTCGCTGGAGTTTTGAGAATATATATGATGTAAAGCCGGGAGAGGTTTACTGGTCCGCGTCTGATGTAGGGTGGGTCGTTGGACACTCCTACATTATATATGGTCCTTTGCTTACAGGCTGCACAACAATAATATTTGAAGGAAAACCTGTCGGCACTCCTGATCCGGGAGCGTTCTGGAGAGTCATTTCAGAGCATGGGGTAAAAGTGCTTTTCACTGCACCGACAGCCTTCCGTGCGATAAAAAGAGATGACCCTGAGGGAGACTATCTTAAAAAGTACGACCTGTCAGGATTTAAGTACCTCTTTCTAGCAGGTGAAAGACT
>PIVU01000561.1 GCA_003354025.1 Nitrospirota bacterium | reverse complement strand
CCTGTCATCTCCTCTGGATATCCCCTACACCTGAAATCTTTTCAGAAACTTCACCGGGATTACCGTAGTAGACAACGTCTCCAGCACCGTCTATAGAAACACTGAGTTGTTTTGATGCATAGACAACGGCATCATTAGATCCGGTCATGGAAATATCGACCTTTTCTGCGTGCAGGTTCTTTGCGCTTAAATTCCCGGAGCCCGACATTTTTGCCGTAAACTCACCGGTTGCTCCTGAAGCGGATATATCGCCCGCACCGTCAACATCAATCGTAAAATGCTTATTATTAATACCTGACACTTTAATGTCATTGGCGCCGTCAGAATCAATTCTTTCGACATTGCCGTTTGTTATATTCACTATTAACGGAACTTTCGGGCAGATGGATTTATCTGTAGTGACAATTAGCCCTTCTTTTGTAACTCTTGTAATTATATGAGGAAGGATATTATCATCTCCGGCAATTGTTATCTTCTCTGGCTTGTTCAGCTCTATGTTAAGGTCAAACGCTCCATCAATGTCAACGGATTTGAACGGGCTGACTTTTCTCAGCTCAGTCTTATTAACGCCGCTGCCGTTAATGCACCCCTCATTCACAGCAACCCGGCTAACTCCTCCATTACCCGTTATCTCAATATTATCTCCAGTGATATTAACGGACATGTTATCGGCTATAACTGACCCAAAGGCCAAAACCGTAAAAACAAGAAATCCTGAAATTATAATTATTGTTTTCTTTGTCATTAAAATACTGTCACCTTAAAAGATATTCGCAATCATAATTCTATTCCATAACAACAGAGCCCACATTAGCCTCAGCACCTTCACCTTTTGCGGAATTTG
>PIVU01000560.1 GCA_003354025.1 Nitrospirota bacterium | reverse complement strand
CTTCAATTTTGAATATGATTAAATTAAACAAAATCAATTTCCCAATAAAAGGAGGAAGTAAATGTTTTGTTATCAATGCGAACAAACTATGGAAGACGGCTGTAATAAAAAGATCGGAGTATGCGGAAAAAATGAGGACATTGCAAGTCTTCAGGACATTGCAATCTTTGGACTTAAAGGGGTCGCTGCATATGCACACCACGCAAGGGAGCTCGGGGCCACAACCCCGGAAGTTGACTCTATTGTGGCAGACACTCTCTATTCGACCCTTACAAACGTTAATTTCCGTTTGGATGATAATGTCGATACGGTGCTTAAAGTCGGTGAGGCAACCATTAAAGTGATGGACCTGCTTGATAAGGCACATACTGACAGGCTGGGCATACCGGAACCGGTAACCGTCTCTGAAGACAAGATTGAGGGAAAGAGTATCCTTGTGTCCGGACACAATCTTTTAGCAATGGAGGAGCTGCTGAAACAGACAGAGGGTAAGGGCATTAATATTTATACCCATTCCGAAATGCTGCCTGCACATGGCTATCCAAAGCTGAAAAAATACAGTCATCTTAAAGGGAATGTTGGGCAGGCGTGGCATGATCAGAGAAGATTATTTGATGATTTCCCGGGGGCCATTCTCATGACAACCAATTGTATAATGCCTGTCAGGGGTACATATCGTGACAAGCTATTTACCTATGGTGTTACCGGCGTGGAGGAATGTCCCTATATTGAGGGAAATGACTTTGCCCCTCTTATAGATAAAGCCCTGTCTCTGCCCGACGCTGACGTAAAGTCCGAAAAGACACTGACAACAGGCTTTCACCATGAAACAGTTTTAAAAATTG
>PIVU01000280.1 GCA_003354025.1 Nitrospirota bacterium | reverse complement strand
TACCTTCCCGGCAGGTTAATGATTGAATCGAGGTTTTCTCCGAGGTGGTCATTAAAGCGGGACAGGATTACTTTGCTTAGATATTCTTCGATATGATCGATGGTGAAGACTCCCTGAGTTCCGACAAGATTATTTAAGAATAGTACGGGCTGTACTACTCTTACATTAAATATACCGAATGCTCGAAGTCTTATAAGCCCCAGCTCGGAGACTTTAAAAGCAACCGGGTTTTTTGTCCCCCATTTAAGATTGGGGAATATTTTCATATTTACAAAATAAACCTCAGCCCTGATAGGGCTTGTCAATGCCCAGGGGATACTCAGGATTTTATTGAGAAGAGGAATGTTTGCAGTCTTTAATGTATGGCGTCCCGGACCGTATGCATCGTACGCTTTCCCGTTGTAATAAAATACAGCTGCCTGACTGTCCCTCACAATCAGCTGTGCTCCATACTTTATTTCACCGGAACCCTGCTCCGGTAGCCTTTGTACTATTTCATGCCCTGTCTTATCAAACCATTCAAGGACTTCAAGAAAAACAACATTATTAGTTCCCATGCCGAACCCTCACTTTTTTTACTGTAATTATACTCCGGTCTCAAATTAAGGCAAGCCGCAAACTAAGTTGGCCCACTACTATTACTTATAGATAGTTATCGGCAGTGAGCAGTTAATTCTTGAAGTAGAATACTATGATGTCTTTCTGTCGGCCCTCTGCCTGAGCATATGGAAGGCTGCAATAATGTAAAAGGGGACTTCATACAGCATATTCGGCATAATACTCTTGAACATTTTCAATGGATCACTCCATCCATGTGACCCGGCTGTAAGAGGCAGGAGGTTGAAGGGAGAGAAAAAGGCCTCAGAGAAAGGCCATAGCAGAGCTATGCCTATTCCATTAGATGGGTTATTGTCCATACACGCGTCTATAAACAGGTGTGATGCTCCACCTATGAACATGCTCAACCCGACTGTCTGCCATCTTTCTCCCCGTACAATTATTATTGCGGCAAGTGATGCAAGGACGATAAACAGAAGGTTGTGTGTTATTACTCTATGGACATGGTTGAAGAAATCAGTGAGGATGAATATGAAATCAATATCGGGCAATATACCGCCGACTATTAATGCAGGGATACAGAGTCTTTTGAAAGAGTGTCCGGTAACTACCGATACAGACAAATGGCCTAGCGGCGTCATAATGAGTTTCCTTTTTCCGGGTAATTTATGAACCTAAAGCTGACATTTCTTTTTGCAGTGAGTTAATCCAGTTGATTAATATGTGGGCACTGATGCCGGCTATAGGATTAACGACGAGACTTACGTTCAAGAATTTCCTTCAGTTTAATATTTCCAGCACAGGGCTTGATTTCATTGATTATAACAGGTGTCTGCTGGAGATATTTAATAAGGTCCTTAACCTCTCCGCCGGTTATAAAAAATGCTCTGCCGCCATAAGGGATTCCACGCTTTTTAATGCGGGGGAGACGAATATATCCGTGAGTACGGGTGGCTATATATCCAGTTGTATAGTTGGGATCATCGGATATGCAGAGTTCTCCGAGAACCATACGGTATTTATGCACCTTACTTGCCAGGATAAGGGCTTCCTTTACAGTGTTGTTGTTTAATCCCAGCCGTCCGAGTTTTCTTGATAGATCGGAAGAAGCGTTTTTAGTTATCCCCATACGCGTGACCCTGACACCACGTAATAGATCCGGTTCAAGCCTTACTCCCTCGATATCCATAAGCATTGCACCTCTCATTGTGATCCCGATATTAAGTGCCCTGAATGCCTCTTCCACTGCCCGCTCAGTGATGCCGACAGAGGTCAGTATTTTCAGTGATGCTCTCAAAGCCGCTTCAGGATTTCTGGTGTTAACTGTTGCAAGAGGAAGAGAAGCAATCTTTTTTGGGGTTTCTTTAAGCTCTTCTACTGTCAGACGAATCTCATCGGCCCTGCCCTTTTCATGAACAAGAGCTCTCTGGGTGTAATCTTTTACAATATTTCCTATCTCAACCTTATCATAGATGCCTTCTGCACCGGAGACATGTGCACTGCTCTTTGCAGACCTCATTCTGATGCTGTAATAAGTGCGGCGGCCCATTATATTTCGAGCCCCATATCTTTTATCATTTTCAGGTCATCACTTACACTTCTGCCGGAAGTTGTGAGGTAATCTCCGGTCAGCAGCCCGTTGGCGCCAGCCAGGAATATTTGAGAGCCCAGGTCTCCAAGGGTTTGGGGCCGGCCTCCGCATACGCGTATTTCACACTCCGGGAGAATAAGTCTGAATACGGCCAGAATCTTCAGGGCCTCCATGGGTTCCAGAAATTCCATGTTTCCCATGGGAGTGCCATTGACGGGAGTGAAAAAATTAACAGGAACAGAATCAACTCCCAGATCTTTGATGGCCATTGCCAGGTCTATGCGGTCCTCCCATGATTCTCCCAATCCGAACAGCCCTCCGCAGCATATTGAAAGACCCAGTGATTTCGCATTATTAATGGTCCTGATTTTATCCTGATATGTATGGGTCGTGCATATTTCACTGAAAAATGATTCAGAGGTCTCCAGATTATGATGATACCTGTAAAGACCGGCTTCTTTTAACTGTTTCATTTCACCTGTATCAAGCATGCCCAGTGTTGCACAGGGAAGAAGGCCAATGTCCCGGATTTCAGAAATAATTGCGCAAATGTCTGTAATCTCCTGTCCTGCCATTTTTTTCCCACTGGTAACAATACAAAAACGTTTAACCCCGTTCTTTTTAGCTGACCTTGCAGATTCCAGGATTATATCTTTATTTAGCAGTGAATATACTTCAGCATTGGTATTACTGTGTGCAGACTGGGCACAGAATGAACAATCTTCAGGACAGGCTCCGGATTTTGCGCTTATAATTGAGCATAAGTCCACCCTGTTGCCGTGAAATTTGTCTCTAACTCTGTTGGACAGTGCGAATAGATCATAAATTCCAGGCCCGGTCCTTTGAGATAATATTAATGCAGTTTTCTTATCAATTCCGTGGGTTATGTTGTTTGCAGCCTGTTCTGTCGAAAGCATCAGATATTATCTATTTGCAAATACCAGATTGTCAATGAAATATAATGAATGCCCATTGCTCAAGAGAGGATAATTATCTGTGAAGCATGTGGGAGCCAGATGAATAAGGTTAAATAATAATTGGTTAGAAGGGTTAAGCTAATGTTGTTGGTTAAAAATGCCTTATCTCGAATCCCCTGATATTGCCCTGGTATTCCATCCATTTTTCATCGATTTCCAGGACTCTGGAGCCAGGAGGTCCCTCCCTGCACCATTCAAGCGCTTTATGGATATCATCAAGTTCCCCTTCAAACAATGCCTCAACATTGCCGTCAGGAAGATTTTTTACCCAGCCCTGCAATCCAAATCTAATAGCTGTGTCAGCTGTGCTGGCCCGGTAGAAAACCCCCTGAACATAACCATGAATAATTAGATGTA
>PIVU01000073.1 GCA_003354025.1 Nitrospirota bacterium | reverse complement strand
ACTGCGGTTAATCCTTCTCTTATATCATCTCCGCTGACAGAATCCTTCCCGCCTTTCAGCAGTCCGGAAGCAACGGCATAGCTGTTAGTCGTCCGGGTAAGCGCACCCTTAAAACCCGCAAGATGGCTTCCGCCTTCTCTTGTATTAATATTGTTTGCAAAGGAGTGGAGGGTCTCTGCATAACTGTCGTTGTATTGTATTGCTACCTCAACAGTCACGTTATCCTTTTCCTTAAATATATAAATCGGTTTTGGGTGGAGCGTTGTTTTATTTTTGTTGAGATGTTCAACGTATGAAAGAATACCGCCTTCATACATGAATACCTCTTTTTTGTTGCTCCTCTCATCAGAAATAGAAATGCTAAGCCCCTTGTTCAGGAACGCCAGCTCTCTGAAGCGGTGGGCCAGAATATCGTAGCTGAATTCCAATGTATCAAACACCTCTCCATCAGGTTTGAATGTAATCTTGGTGCCGCGCCTGTTTGTTGTACCTTCCTTGTTTAGCGGACCGGACGGAACGCCCCTGTCATAATGCTGCACAAAGACATTTCCGTTCTGTTTAATTTCAAGGTCAAGCCATTCTGACAGAGCATTTACAACCGACACGCCAACCCCGTGAAGACCGCCGGATATCTTATATGATTTGCCTTCGAACTTGCCGCCCGCGTGAAGCTCTGTCAGGGCAATTTCCGCGGCAGTCCTATTCTTGGTATCGCCGGGATGCGGTCCCGTTGGTATACCTCTTCCATTATCAGTTACCGTCACACTGCCTTCAGTATGAATCGTTATCTCTATCTTGCTGCAATGTCCGGCAAGTGATTCATCAACACTGTTATCTATTACTTCATATACAAGATGGTGCAGCCCTTCGGTACTTGTGTTGCCAATATACATGGCGGGTCTTTTTTTAACACCCTCAAGACCTTTAAGGACTTTAATGTCCCCTGCACCATAGTCACTTTTCTTTTTTTCATTATCTTTTGCCATCTGATTCCTTTCTACTCTACACAAGAAGTCGGCAGGCCTTAAGCCGGTGCCGGGTTCTTAATACCTGTTCCATAATTATTATGTTCTCATGGGCATGACTACACATGTGTAGCCTTTGTTTTCCGGTTCCTTTAAAAGTGACGGACTCAGGGGCTCCTGAAGTTCAAGCTGGACCGATTCACCCCCCATGGCCTGAAGAATGTCCATAACATAACGTGCGTTATATCCAATGGACATCGGCTCGCCCTTGTATTCAGCTCCTATCTCTTCCCTCGCTTCTCCAATATCGGGGTTCATTGATATAAGTGTTATTTTCCCGGACTCAAGGTCAAGGCGGACAGCATTTGTCCTTTCCCTGCTCATTATAGATGTCCTCTTAAGCGCCTTCAGGAAAGCAACCTTGTCAATAATGACATGTTTGTCGTTGTTCTTTGGAACTACCTGTTCATAGTTCGGATAGGTCCCTTCTATCAGTCTGGAGGTCAGCATAACCTTGTCGGCACCGAAAAACAGATGGTTCTTGTCAATATATATCGTGATATTGTCGACACTGCCTTCAAGAAGTTTCTTCAGCTCAATGGCTGCTTTTTTGGGAAGGATAAGTTTCTTTTCTTCAGAAAGGCTTCCCTCAAGTTTTTCCGCAATAACTGAAAGCCGGTGTCCGTCTGTTCCTACAATCTTCAGTTCAATATTATTATTCTTTGGTATGAAATGCATAAGCAGTCCGTTCAATGTATATCGTGTATCACTCTCGCCTGTTGCATAAATAGTTTTCTCAATCATGGTCTTGAGCGTTTCAGCTTTAATAGTCACCTCTTCGGACTTGCTGACTTCCGGCAGTGCAGGAAAGTCCTCTTCCGGAAGGCCCATTAATTTGAATGTACTTTTCCCCGATGTAACCTTGACCCAGTTATTGTCCTGGGCTTCAAGTATAATTTCACCATCTACTTCTCTGGCTATTTCAAAAAGTTTTCGTGCAGGAATACAGAGTCCGCCCTTTTGAATAATCTCTGCCTTAAGCGGCCCCTTCAATGCGATATCCAGATCAGTAGCCATAATCGATGCTTCATCATTGACCTTAAGCATGAAGTGGCTGAGAATCGGCATGGTTGTTTTCTTATCAACGATTCCCTGTATATTCTGTAGAGCATGTTGTATGTCTTCCTTTTGTATCTTGAGCTTCATTGTCTCCTCCCGGGGTTAAATCATGGAGTTAGCATCTTTAATTAATAGCTTCTTATTTTCTTTATGAGATATTCGATTTTTTTCTCAAAGTCTTCGTCTTTTTTCCTTCTCTCCTCAATGAGCTTACAGGCATGTATTACCGTCGAGTGGTCTTTGCCTCCAAAATTTTTACCAATCTCACTTAGCGAAGATTCTGTCAGTATTTTACTTAAATACATTGCGACCTGCCTGGGGAATGCGATATCCCGGGTCCTTCTCTTTGCCTTTATGTCCTGGACCTTGAGGTTGAAATATCCGCATACTATTTTCTGGATGTATTCAACGGTCAATGCCTTTTCTTCATCATGAATTAAATCTTTCAATACGTTCTTAGTCATCTCGACTGTTATGTCCTGACCGGTCAGTGAAGAATGGGCGCCAAGACGTATCATACAGGCTTCAAGGTCCCTGATATTTGATTTGATTTTGCTGGCAAGAAAAAAGCTTACATCTTCAGGAAGCACAATGCCTTCAATATCGGATTTCTTGCCCAGTATCGCCATTTTTGTCTCAACATCGGGAATCTGAATATCAGCAATAAGGCCCATCCCAAAACGGGACCTCAGCCTTTCGGTTATGGGGGATATATCTTTGGGCGGCCTGTCGCTTGAAAAGACAATTTGTTTCTGGGAATCATAAAGAGCATTGAAGGTATGAAAGAGCTCCTCCTGTGTTCCGCTTTTGCCTGCTATGAACTGAATGTCATCAATAATTAGTACATCAAGGTTTCTGTACTTGTTTTTAAATTCAGCCATTTTATCGTTTCTCATTGAATAGACAAATTCATTTGTGAACTGCTCTGCCGGCGCATTGAGCATTTTAACATTCGGCTGGCCATCTATTATTATGTTGCCGATTGCGTTCATAAGGTGAGTTTTGCCAAGGCCGACTCCTCCGTAGATAAAAAGAGGGTTGTATGCTTTCCCGGGTGAGTCGGCAACTGCACGGGCAGCAGCATGAGCAAACTGGTTGCTTGATCCGACGACAAATGTCTCAAAGAGGAATTTCGGGCTAAGGTATATACCCCTGCTTGCAAGCTTGGCCCTCCGGTTTTCCTGGCGTGTTTCGATTTTCTTCTGAACCGGGTCTTCCTTTTTCTCAAATATCCTGTACTCAACAGACACCTGTTCTTTGACAAATTTCCCCATCATGTCCGATATTATTCCGGGATAATGGTCTTCAATCCACTCCTTGAAAAACTTATTGGGTACCTCAAGAAAAATCTGATGGTCATCAAACTGGACAAGCTTCAACGGCCTGAACCACAGGTCATATGTCTGGTCACCGACTTCGGTCCCAATAGCTTCAATAGTTTTTGTCCAGGCTTCTTCTATGTTCATGGATCTTTCAGCTTTTCTTAACCAATTTTAGAGGTAATTTAAGCGGTTATTAACACCTGTTCATAAATTGTTGATAACTGCCCCGGGAGGGAGAGTTAGATATTATATCTTATAACAAATGCCATAGGCAAGCACTTTTTACTTTTTTCTGTACTTCATTGTATTTTAAAGGAAATTTCTGTGGATATAATTTACTGTTTTTAAAAAATTCCCCTGTTGATGTACATGGGCCCGCAATAAACAGTCTAACTATTTGCATAATAAAGCATGTTTGGGAGAACTGGCTATAAGTGCTTGAATTAACACAACAATCCTGTATGCAAAGAAAATGCTTTTCCTATCATTTAGCTGTCCCCTATTATCAAACCATTCTCATATCCTTAAAGGCATTAATCAAGCCATTTGTTGAAGAGTCATGGGATGATATTTCGGCACTGGTCTGCAGCTCGGGCAGTATCTTTTTTGCGAGCTGCTTGCCTAGCTCAACTCCCCACTGATCAAAGCTGAATATGTTCCAAATAACACCCTGAACAAATATCTTATGTTCATACATTGCGATGAGACTGCCAAGGGTTCTTGGGGTCAGCTGTCTAAACATAATCGAGTTGGTAGGCTTGTTCCCTTTAAAAACTTTAAATGGAGCAAGCCTGCTTATCTCGTCTTCACTCTTGCCGGATTCCCTCAGCTCACTCTCAACATCATCAGTTGATTTTCCCGTCATTAATGCTTCTGTCTGGGCAAAAAAGTTTGAAAGCAATATTTCATGGTGATCGCCTATACTGTTGTGGCTTATGGCAGGTGCAATAAAATCGCAGGGAATTATTTTAGTCCCCTGGTGAATCAACTGATAGAATGCGTGCTGTCCATTAGTCCCCGGCTCACCCCAGATAACCGGACCTGTCTGGGATGATACAGGCACTCCGCTGCGGTCAATATACTTACCATTGCTTTCCATATTGCCCTGTTGAAAGTATGCGGGGAACCTATGCATGTACTGATCATATGGAAGAATAGCTTCAGTCTCAGCACCGAAAAAATTGCTGTACCATATTCCTATTAATGCGAGCAGAACAGGAATATTTTTTTCATATGGCTCTTTGCGAAAATGCTGGTCCATTGCATGAGCACCCTCCAGGAGTTCGAAGAAATTTTCATACCCTATGGAGCACGCAATGGACAGTCCTATTGCAGACCACAGTGAATATCGTCCACCGACCCAGTCCCAGAATACGAACATATTCTCTGAATCAATACCGAAGGCTTCGACTTCGGTTTTGTTCGTTGACATTGCAATGAAATGTTTGCTTACATGGGATTCATCTTTTGCTGATTCCAAAAACCACGCTCTCGCAGTATGTGCGTTGGTCATAGTCTCCTGGGTCGTAAAAGTCTTTGAAGCAATCATAAACAGTGAGGTCTCTGGTGAAATTTTTTTCAGTATTTCAGCTATATGTGTTCCGTCAATATTAGATACAAAATGCACGTTTATATGCGGCACCCCATAGGGCTTCAATGCCTCTGTAACCATTACAGGACCAAGGTCGGAGCCTCCAATACCAATATTTATTATGTCTTTGATCGGCTTGCCCGTATACCCCTTCCATACACCTGTAATTATATTTTCGGAGAAGTCCTTCATGTGGGCCAATACATCATTTATTGCGGGCATAACATTTACTCCATCAACCATAACCGGATTGTCGGAGCGATTGCGAAGCGCCGTATGTAGCACGGCCCTGTTTTCTGTTTCATTGATTTTATCACCGGAAAACATCTTATCAATACACTCTTTAACTCTTGTTTCTCCTGCAAGTTCCAGAAGGAGCTCCATCGTTTCTTCATTGATTATATTTTTTGAGTAGTCGATCAGAATATCTTCAAACCTTATTGAATATTTCGAATACCTGCCCGAACCTTCATTGAACATATCCTTCATATGTACACTCTTCATGACATCATAGTGTTCCTGTATTTTTTTCCATGACGCTGTTTCAAGCGGATTAATTTTGCTCAGCACTTTTCCCTCCACTCAGTTTAGTTATGTTGATAAATTAAAGTAACAGTCGCATTTATAATAATGCATGTTGTCCTTTAATTTTAGGTTGAACTTAGCACAGTCCTTTTAAAACTTCAATACATACTCATGTGTACGGTTCTATGCTTTCCGCTTTTATCTGATCCAGAATCGCATCAACTTCTTTATTAATCCGTCGTATCTTTGCCAATGTTTGCTGAAAGTGTCGGTACCTCTCGGATTTTTTCCTGACCTCCGGAGAATCCTTCTTTTTCACCATGACAGTCCTCTGCTTTCCATCCTTATTAACGGACATCGCCAGGTAGGGACCATGCTTCTCCCCATGATTACATTTGCATGCAGGTTTTCCACATCGTCGAAAGACTGCAGACAGGAGTCCATGAATCATTGGCTTACCATGAGTGAGGGAGAATATATGCCTGCTCCGTTCCTTATTTAGCGCAGACAGTTTTTCCATCAACTTATTTGGCAAATTATGGTTTTCCATAGTCTTATATATAATTTATATTATTATAGACAAGAGTTCAACCATTACCCGCGGCCGCCAGAGTGCCCGCAAAAATAGTTATAAATTCCAAACGGTTATAGTGGCAACAAAGCCACTCTGAAATTTACCGTAGATAGGCTAATCCATGATTAGCGTCATAGCAGGACAATATGCACGTCCTCTATTGTTACAAATTAAGAGCCACGCAATTAAGCCATGGATATATCATCATATTAGCGATCCGTCATATAACTGCATGCACAGAACCACACAGACCCTCACACAAAGAGTGGCTTACTACAAAGGTATTACAGGGCGAGCTTTCCTAGGCAGTAGTGAGTTCACATGCATAGCATCGCCAATCACAGGCAATCCTGCTTCACCATCTTGCGCATCTCTCAAATTCACATGCGGACAGACTTGCTATTTCAGAGCATGATAGACATGTAAAAGTCAGCACTACCTTATGCCTTAGATGAGCAATAGCACTACCCCTTTTAACTATATGTGTTCCACGTGGAACACTTTCATATTTTGATGCTAATCGCAGTAGCCCTTATAACGTCAGCACGGTATCTCCAACATAACTCTGGTCAGACCCGCAACCACTATCAACACAATACCTCTTAAGCTTACAGAGCGGCCCTGTATCATTCGACCAACCGTACACTACTTCTCATGCCAGAATTGTTCTACGTAGAGCAAGCAACAAGCAGATCACACTACATACCCCCACAACCCTCTCCAATAAAACCCTAAACAAAGGACTTTCCAGCCTCATCACACACAACCGCCACCTTACGACAATAATATACCCACAATCCATACTGTTCCACGTGGAACAACTAGCAGGCACCCCACACACTCAACCCTCAACTAAGCCCTAAACATGTGACATTCTAGCTCGTCCCCAAACTACTGCCACTTCATGACATAAAAGATATCCACAATCCATATTGTTCCACGTGGAACCGAAAACTATCGACAAGCATTAATTGACTATTTACAATTAGTTATGCTAAATTCACCTTACACATACAACCTTTAACGTCTGTTGAAAACATGTTAATATTAGGCATAGAAACATCCTGCGACGATACATCTGCTGCCATTGTTGAGAATGGCAACACAATCATCTCAAATATCGTATCCAGCCAGAACGATATTCATGAAAAGTATGGCGGAATAGTCCCTGAACTTGCATCAAGAAGCCACATAGAGATGATATGGCCAGTAGTAGACGAAGCTATTAGCGCTGCTAATGTTAGCCTTGAAGATATTTCCGCAATTGCCTTCAGTCACGGCCCGGGCCTTATCGGATCACTTCTTGTGGGTACTTGTTTTTCTAAATCAATTTCATTTGTAAAAGATATCCCCCTGGTTGCCGTTAACCACCTCGAGGGCCACATATTCTCAATATTCCTTGAAGCCAGCCCAGACTTTCCATTTCTTGCCCTTGTTGTCTCGGGTGGACACACAAGCATATATCTCGTCACTGAATTTGGCTGTTATGAAGAAATGGCCCGGACCCGTGACGATGCTGCCGGTGAAGCATACGATAAAGTCGCCAAGTTTCTAGGCTTCGCCTACCCAGGCGGACCTATTATTGACAAGCTTGCACAACAGGGAAATCCCGGCATTGTTAAGTTTCCCAGGGCAAGAATTAAAGCAAGCCACGATTTCAGCTTTAGCGGCCTGAAAACAGCTGTTTTAAATTATGTAAGAAAAAACCCGGAAGCAAAGAAAGAGGATATTGCCGCTTCCTTCCAGGAAGCCGTTGTTGATGTGCTCGTAGATCGTCTTTTTGATATAAGCCGAGAAAGGAATATTCCGCGAATCATTATAGCAGGGGGAGTATCTGCCAATAGCGCTCTCCGTGATAAAGCAAGTAAAAGAGCTCGCTCTGAAGGCTCCGACATATACCTGTCCTCTATTAGTTTATGCACTGACAATGCTGCGATGATTGCTGCTGCAGGATATTACTACTTCAGTAGAGGAAAAACTGCACACTATAGCCTGAACCCGACTTCACACCTTCCGCTTGGATCAACAAACCGTTGATCTTACACAAAGCTTATCAGGTACAGTGACCTTTGAGGTGGGACCCCATAGCCGACAATCCAGTAAAAACCTCCTTGCAGATAGGACAGGTAAATCTACCACTCTTCACTTTAACGGCCTGTCTTGTCCACAATTCCTTCAACCTTGACTTACCCTTCTCAAGACTACACACACTGGCACTTTCAGACGATCTTTTCACAATACCTCCTGTAATTAAACTTTACACTGCTGTCATCGCTATTTACACATCATTCAGTGATGCTAATGCAGTTTCTGATTTAATTTATACAGCTAATCTGTGTATCGACCTGTTCCCTTTTTATCTTTAATATATCTATCTGCCGCAAAAGTAGCTATTACAAAAAGAACAATACCTACCGTTAATGCCGAGTCCGCTACATTAAAAGCCGGCCAATGCCAGTCATTAACAAATACATCTATAAAATCAGTAACTTTGCCAATTCTCACCCTATCAATAAAGTTACCTATAGCCCCACCGAGAACCAGGGATAACGCATAAGTCTCTAGACCTTTGGGCGCCTTCACTAAGTATACGATAATAAATATAATTGCCATGATAGCGACTCCAATGAAAAATTTATTGCCTAATCCTGCAAATACTCCAAAGGCCGCTCCTTTATTTTGAACATGGACGATATTCAGAAAGGGTAATACACTTATCCGCTCATACAGCGAAACGCTCGATACTATAATTTCCTTGGTAATTATATCCGCCATAATTACCAGAGCAGTAATTATTACGGTGATCTTCCCTTTGGTTAGTCCGCTATCACTATTCGGCATCTCTCACACAATTCCGGATGATCTACCTGAGTACCAACACTGATGTCCCAGTTCCAGCACCTCTGACACTTCTCACCATCCGCCTTTTCTATATTTATAATAAGATCTGTAATATCCTCACTCTTATACCCATCACCCACTGCATCGGCAATCTCTTTAACTACAACAGAAGACACTATAAACATGGTTGGCAAATAGTTATCATAGCCCATTAGTAATTTATAATTTGTCTCTCCAGTAAAAATAGTGACCTTGGCCTCCAGAGCATTTCCAATAAACTTTTCCTGCCTCTTCAGCTCCAGCGCTTTATTTACTTCATTCCGAATGGAAGAAATACTTGACCACTTCTCCTCCAGTGCCCTGTCTACAAACTCTTCTTTTACTTCAGGAAAATCTGAAAGAAAAATACTCTCCTCCCTTTCCCCTGGAATATGCTGCCAGATCTCCTCTGCTGTAAAAGAAAGAATAGGCGCAATCAATTTAGTCAATGTTATCAATATGTTACCCAGAACAGCCTGTGCATCTCTCCGTTCCTTTGAGTCACTTTTAAACGTATACAACCTGTCCTTCAATATGTCCAGATAGAAAGAGCTCATGTCCATAATGCAGAATTTATATATAGAATGATACACTTCATAAAAAGCAAAGCTCTCATATGAATGGTTCACTTTTCCCACCAGGCTCTGGAGAAGACTTATTGCAAGTCTGTCAATTTCATGCAGGCTTTCCCTGTCTATGTTTTTAAGGCTTGCATCGTTTATATCAAAGTCGCTGATATTGCCCATAAGAAAGCGACAGGTATTTCTGATCTTTCTGTATGCCTCAACAAGCCTGGCAATAATCTCCTTTGATATTCTTACGTCCTCCCTGTAGTCTGCTGAAGAACACCACAGTCTTAATATTTCAGCTCCATGCTGCTTCGTAATTTCCTGCGGCGCTATAACGTTGCCAAGGGACTTGGACATCTTTATTCCGTTTCCAGCCATTACGAAACCATGTGTAAGCACTGATTTATACGGGGCTTTTCCCCTTGTCCCTACAGACGCAAGCAGTGATGTATGGAACCATCCCCTGTGCTGGTCACTCCCCTCAAGATACAGGTCGGCTGAACTTGTCATACGCTCATCAGCCTCTACAACAGCAGCATAACTAACACCGGAGTCAAACCATACATCCAGAATATCCATTTCTTTTTTAAATTCAGCAGCCCCGCATTTAGGACACTTAAAGCCCGCAGGTAAAAAGTCTTCAGCTTCTTTCTCAAACCAAACATCAGCCCCGGACTTCTCAAATTCATCCTCTACGATCTTCATTACAGCGTCATCCTTAATATACTCCTTGCATGAGCAGCACTGTATCAGCGTAATAGGAACACCCCAGGTCCTCTGTCGAGAGAGACACCAGTCTGGCCTCTTTTCCACCATACCGAATATTCTCTCTTCACCCCATTTGGGTATCCAGGTTGTCTTTCGGATCTCCTCCAGTGCACGCTTCCTGAGATCATTAGTTTCCATGGATATGAACCACTGTTCAGTTGCCCTGAAAATAACCGGCTTCTTGCATCTCCAGCAGTGCGGATATGAGTGAGATATGTCCTCGGGCTCTCCAAGCATAGCCCCTATCTCTTTGATTTTTTTATTTATTTCAGCATTTACCTTAAATACATGCTGGCCTGCAAACTCTTCAACATCCTCTGTGAAAATTCCTCTGTCGTTAACAGGTGTGTACGCATCGATACCGTATTTCAAACCCATTTCAAAATCTTCTTCACCATGGCCGGGAGCAGTATGGACTACCCCTGTGCCCTGCTCCAACGTAACGTGCTCACCTATAATCGTCTTTATTTCACGGTCTATCCAGGGATGTTTGCATACAACTCCCTCAAGCTCAGATCCTGTCCATACTTCCTCGCTTACAGAATAGTCTCCCTCATCAAAACCCGCCTTATTCATACATTCCCGGGTCAGCCCCTCTGCAATAATCAGGTTCCCCGCAGGTGTCTTTACCCTGTTGTATTTAAACTCGGGATGCAGAGTAAGTGCCATATTAGCAGGAATGGTCCATGGTGTTGTCGTCCATATTACAAAATAAGTGCCCCCATCTTGATCAATTTCAAGCTTGCCCGATGCGTCAACTATTTGAAATTTAACATATATTGAAGGAGATACCTTGTCAGCATGTTCAACCTCAGCTTCGGCAAGCGCCGTCACACAGGTAGGACACCAATGAACCGGCTTTTTACCTTTATATACCGAACCGCTCCTTACAAATTTGTGAAACTCCTTCACAATAGAAGCCTCATAGGCATAATTCATTGTTATATACGGATCATCCCAGTCTCCAAGAACTCCAAGCCTTTTAAATTCATCACGCTGAATCGATACAAACCGCTCTGCATACTCTCTACAGAGCTTTCTTTTCTCCAGCACCGGTGTCGTCTCTTTTTTAGAGCCCAACTTTTTATCCACCTGGTGCTCAATAGGCAGGCCGTGGCAATCCCATCCTGGAATATACGGCGCATAGTGGCCTTTCATTGCCTTATACTTTATTATCATATCCTTAAGGACTTTATTTAGCGCATGTCCTATATGAATGTGCCCATTAGCATATGGAGGACCATCATGCAGAATATATGGAGTTTTTCCCTCTCTTTTCTGCATTTTCTCGTAAATGTTATTAGTTTTCCAGAACTCAAGAAGTTCAACCTCTTTTTTTGCCAGATTTGCTTTCATTGGAAAAGAGGTTTTAGGAAGATTTAACGTATCTTTGTAATCATTCGCCATATTTATACACCGGATTATTAGGGTTAATAGCATTAATTGCTGAACATCAAATTTAACATCAAAAAAAAGATCGTGTCAAGAGAGCGGGTATTATGGTTAATCTTTTCATAAAAAGACTTTCATAACATACTCTTAATTAAAGATTCCCAGATAAAGAGCCGTAAAACTTACTGTATCAAAGACAATACAGTTTTGATAATAAGGTCGCTACGATTTTATTGATTATACTGTAACTTATGATTTATTGACTTTGCCCGGGCAAGCTTATATGATAATTTTATACGGTTAAAAAAGTACTGCAATGCAAGATAAAACCGCCATAATAAATGCAGCACAGAAACTCGCCTCTAAAGGCCAGCTGGACAAAGCCATTGCTGAGTGGGAAAAGCTTCTGGTCAATAACAAAGACGGAAACATCCACAATACAATCGGTGATCTTTATCTTAAGAAAGGTTCTGAAAGCGATGCAATTGTATCCTTTACAAAGGCTGCAGAAATTTTCAAAAAAGATGGTTTCTATCCCAAAGCTATAGCACTCCACAAGAAAATTTTAAACATAGTACCTAACGATGTAAATTCGTTGATATCCCTTGGGAAACTGAACGCTGATAAAGGGTTGATCGCCAGCGCCATAGACTATTATTTCAAGGCTGCAGAAATATATCACCGTGATGGTTCTACTGAAAACGCAACCACTATTGTAGAGCGTATACTTCACCTCTCACCCTCTGATCCTGAAACCAGAAAGAAGATAGCATATTTATATTTCAGGCTCGGTCTCAGAAAAAGAGCGGCAAATGAGTACGCATCCATTGCTGATGATCTTCTCAAAAAAAATGATCTTGAGCCCGTTGAAGAGCTTTGCAATCAGGCAATCGAGTTTGATCCTGAAAACACCCAGGCATATTTATGCATGAGCAAGCTGGCCGCATCAAGGGACAATCCTGAAAAGGCCTTTGAGTATATGGAAAAGGCCGTCTCTTACGAGCCTGACAATAAATCTCTTCTTCTGGACTATGCAACTCTGCTAATCGATAACAACAAAAACGATGATGCAATGCCTGTCCTCATTAAATATATCGAGTCACATCCTTCGGACTATAATGCAAGGAAAATGCTCGGTGACATCTATCTTAAAGAAGGCCTGACCAAACAAGCCTGGAATGAATTACTCCCATGCATTGAGAACTTAATCGAGTCTGAAGAGTGGTCAAGTGCTCAAACTCTTCTCTCCTCTTTTACAGAAGAATTTCCTTTACAGGTAAAGCAGCACCTGCTTACCATTTGTAAGGCTACGGGCGATAACGATGCTATATTAACTGAATTGAAGGAGCTTGCAGTGCTTCATGAAGAAGCCGATGCATTCGAAGATTCACTGAAGTCCTATAAAGAAATTCTTGAGTTGTCCCCCAACGACAGCTCCTCTGAACAAAAGATAATGGAACTTGAGATAAAGCTTGGTATCAGAGAGCCGGTGGCTGAAATACCTTCGCCCCCGGAACCCCCTCAGGTTGATTCGTTAATGCAAAATTTTGATACTCCAACCGAGCCGTCTGTTCCAGCGAGCAGCAATACATCATTCGTTCAGCCGGAACCAGCCGCACTGCAGACTAGTGAATCAGCTCCTCAGCCGAAACCCGTCGTGCAGCAGACTAATGAATCAGCTCCTCATCAGGATGTATCTTCTCCTATTGAAGAGCCAAAACCCCAGCCTGAAGTCATTCGATATGAAGAAGTGTTATCAGCACCGGCTGAACCCGATCCTGATAAATTAGACCCTGCTTCCGAACATCCTGGTATGACTACTTCAGGCAGCCTTGCCGAAAAAAAGGCTGAAGCGGACTTCTATGCCCAGCAGGGTCTCAACAATGAAGCCATTGCAATTTACAGGGAGTTACTTTCTTATGACCCTGAAAATGATGAATTTAATTTCAAAATAAGGTCTCTTAGTGAACCGGCAGCAGCCCCTATTCAACAGTCTGAACAGAAAGAAGTTGACATACCGGTAAGTACGCATGAAGAACCGGCCGCCCCGGCTTCTGTTGATGAGGACCTTCAGGATATATTCGAACAATTCGGTAAATCAGAGGAAGAGAAGGTTGAAGACTATGAAGCACGTTACCAGTCAGGCCTTGAATTCCGACAGCAGGGACGACTTGACGATGCGATCAAAGAGCTCCAGATAGCTGTACTGGATCCTGATAAAATGGTGCGCAATTCAACAATGCTCGCAATGTGCTACATGGAAAGCGGCTCATATCCTCTTGCCATTCTGGGATTTAAGAAAGTTCTTAATTTAATGTCTTCATCGGATTCAACATATCTTCATGTTAAATACGAGCTTGCCACTGCATACCTGAATAACAAAGACAACCGGAATGCCATTGATCTTTTTTCTGAAATCCATTCTCAAAAACCTGATTTCAAAGACGTATCCGATAAGTTAAATTCCTTACCCCCCCCTACACAGGACGAAAAACCAAAACCGAAAAAGGACAGGGTATCATATATTTAATCAATTTTAATGTGCATATATGATAAAATGTCCTTAATTTATTTATTTTAATTACAGCTCATAAACAAACAGTTTTGCATAGCAATTATTATGGATCATTTAGAATTTTATAATTTAAAGGAACATCCTTTTTCAAATTCTGTTGACAACAGATATTTCTTTGAAAACGCCCAGCATTCACAGGCCCTGATTCGGCTTAAATACTCCGTTGATACATTAAAGGGACTCGCTGTAGTTGTCGGAGGTGTGGGAACAGGCAAAACCACTCTGGCCCGGCGGATGCTCAATGAGCTTGATGAGGAAAAATATGAAGCAGCTCTTCTTGTTGTTATTCACACATCAGTCACAACAGACTGGCTTATGAAAAAGATTGCCATGCAGCTCGGCATTGAAGATGTTGCAGACAATAAACTGGAAATACTTGGACAGTTATACAGAAGGTTTCTTGAAATCCATGAGTCAGGCCGTAAGACTGTTGTGCTGATGGATGAAGTTCAAATGCTGGAATCAAGAGAAATCATGGAAGAGTTCCGCGGGCTTCTCAACATGGA
>PIVU01000072.1 GCA_003354025.1 Nitrospirota bacterium | reverse complement strand
CCCTGTCTTCACAAAAAAAGGGCACCCTGATAAATCAGGATGCCCTCTGTTAATTTTTATTGTAAGGAAAGATTCTACTTCTCTTCAGTTTCCTCTTTTTCCTTTTTAGCCTTTTTTTCCTTCTTTGGCTTTTCCTCTGCTGTACTGCCCACTAATGTATCGTAGTCAACAAACTCAAGAATTGCCATTGATGAGTTGTCGCCGGCACGGAAGCGTGTTTTTAATACACGAAGGTATCCGCTGTCTCTCTTGATATTCGGGGCTATTTCATTGAAAAGCTTTGACACGATTTTGTTATTGGGTATACGGGAAAGCGCAAGTCTTCTTGATGCAAGGTCACCCTTCTTTCCCAGTGTAATTAAACGCTCTGCTATTTTCCGGGTCTCTTTTGCCTTGGCAACTGTTGTCTCAATCTTGAGATGATCAAACAGAGAAGTTACCAGATTCCTTAGCAGGGCCTTTCTGTGATTAGCATTTCTGTGGAATGCCTTGCCGGCTACTCTATGTCGCATTGTCCGTCCTCTTCATTGAAGCTAATTTCTGCAGGTCTTCTGGCTCTACCCTCATGTTAAAGTGTAATCCCATAGCCTCGATAAGCTCTTTTATTTCATTTAATGATTTCCGTCCGAAATTCTTTGTCCTGAGCATTTCCTGCTCTGTCTTCTGAACCAGCTCTGCCAATGTACGAATGTTGGCGTTTTTAAGGCAGTTGTATGAGCGGACTGACAGTTCAAGTTCCTCAACGCTTTTAAGGAGACTCTCATTTAACTCAACAGGATCTTCGTCGAACATGTCATCAACCATGCTAAAATCCCGCTCATTGCTCTCAGCAGGTACAGGATCAGCAGTTTCTTCTTCAATAGCGCTTCCGTCCAGTGACAGAAGAGATAAGTGCTCCTGGAGTATGCCTGCTGCCTGTGTAATTGCACCCTGGGGTGTAACACTGCCGTCAGTCCAGATCTCCATAACAAGCTTATCATAGTCCGTTGAACGTCCTACTCTGGCTCCTTCTACCCAAAAATTGACTTTCTGAATAGGAGAAAATATTGAGTCTATAGCAATAGTATCAACGGCCTGGTCTTCATGCTTATTCAGGTCCGCCGTTACATATCCCTTTCCTTTTTCGACTGTAAGCTCCAGAGTCAAATCAATATCTTTCTCAATGGTCAGAATATGCTGGTCAGTATTTAGTATATCAACCTGCGATCCGGTGACATGCTCACCCTTTACTTCTGCAGGACCTTTAACGTTTACAGTAACTACCTGCGGTTCATCCGAGTGTGATTTAAATCTGAGCTGTTTAACATTCAGTACTACATCTACAATGTCCTCCTTTACACCCGGAAGTGTAGAGAACTCATGAAGAACACCTGGGATCCTTATTGATGTTACGGCAGCTCCCTCTATAGAAGACAGAAGAACTCTTCTTAATGCATTCCCTATAGTAGTACCGAACCCTCTTTCAAAGGCTTCAACACCAAGCTTACCGTATGTATCTTTAAGGCTCTCAGAATCAAAACTTATGTTCTCAGGTAATTGAAAGCCTTTCTTACTTAGATCCATTAAGCCTCCTTATACGCTACAAACTCTTGTGACGTTTTCTATTAAATTAATTTTATTATTTTGAGTATAACTCAACAATCAACTGTTCCTGCACGGGAAGATCTATTTCATCTCTCGAGGGATAGTGCGTTACCTTGCCCTTTAAACTCCCCGTGTCCATCTCTACCCATGAAGGCAGCCCTCTGTGCTCTATCTTCGCAACGTTCTCCTCAATGACTACCAGCTTTTTACTGGACTCTTTAAGGCCTATTTCATCACCAACACGGATCAGGCAGGAAGGGATGTTGACCCTTTTGCTATTTACCGTAACATGACCATGCAGAACGATCTGTCTTGCCTGTCTGCGATTTGCAGCAAGGCCAAGGCGATATACAATATTATCAAGCCTTCTCTCAAGCAGTTGGAGAAGGTTGCTTCCAGTTACACCCTGCTTTTTATCAGCCATATGGTAGTATTTTCTAAACTGCTTCTCCAGTACTCCATAAGCTTCTTTTGTTTTCTGTTTCTCTCTAAGCTGTAAAGCATAGTCAGACAGCTTCTTTCTTCTTTGTCCGTGCTGTCCAGGAGAATATTTTCTTCTTTCTACTCCGCATTTATCAGTAAAGCATCTGTCTCCTTTCAGAAACAGTTTTTCGCTCTCTCTTCTGCATAGCCTGCAGAGTGCGTCTCTATATCGTGCCACTATACTCTTCTCCTTTTCGGCGGTTTCGTACCATTGTGCGGAACAGGAGTTACGTCCTTAATCATGCTGATTTCAAGACCAGCGCCCTGCAGTGCACGAATTGCTGACTCCCTGCCAGCTCCCGGGCCCTTGACATATACATTAATATGTCTCATTCCAAAACCCATAGCCTTCTTTGCAGCGTTATCCGCTGCTATCTGAGCAGCATAGGGGGTTCCTTTTCTCGACCCTTTAAATCCCTGGCCGCCTGCAGAAGCCCACGTTACAACATTGCCATTCTGATCAGTAATAGTAATTATTGTATTATTAAATGTTGCCTGTATATAAGCATCACCTGCGTGTACTACCTTTTTTTCTTTTTTACCGCCTTTTTTCTTTTTCTGGGCCATATTCTAAACTATCCTTTCTTCTTGGCGCCGATAGCTCTCTTCGGACCTTTACGGGTCCGGGCATTTGTACTCGTCCTCTGTCCGCGTACGGGTAACCTGGCCCTGTGCCTCAACCCTCTATAGCTGCCAATATCCTGAAGTCTTTTTATATTCATTGAAACTTCACGTCTCAAATCACCTTCTACTTTAAAGTCCCTGTCTATTACGGTCCTGAGTTTTACACCGTCTTCATCAGTCAGGTCACGTGTCTTCTTGTTGGGATCAATCCCGGTCTCAGCCAATATTTTTTTGGAAGCAGTTCTGCCTATTCCAAAAATTCTGGTCAGACTAATTTCGACCCGTTCATTTCTTGGTAAATCAACTCCTGTAATTCTCACTTTTTACCTCTCTTATCCCTGACGTTGTTTATGCTTCGGATTGCTGCAAATAACCCTGACAACACCTTCACGCTTTATTATTTTGCATTTTGAGCATATTGTTTTTACTGACGAACGTACTTTCATTTATATACCTCATATACTGTCATTCCGCACTTGACATTGGATCCGTTCTACTATGGCTGAATCCCGCCTTCGCGAAAATGACCTTTATTTAAATCTATATGTTATTCTGCCCTTCGTTAGATCATAAGGTGATAGTTCTACAGTCACCTTATCACCCGGCAATATCTTAATAAAATGCATCCGCATTTTACCGGAAACATAGGCAAGAATATTCTGACCATTTTCGAGTTCTACCCTAAACATTGCGTTAGGTAAGTTCTCTAAAATCGTACCTGAAACCTCTATGGCGTCTTCTTTTGGCATAATTGAACTAGTAATTATAATTATTATCTACAATTTAGTCAAGATAGTCGGTCCATTTTTTGTAATTGCAATAGTATGCTCAAAATGGGCCGATAAACTTCTGTCCTTTGTTACTGCTGTCCACCCGTCATTCTCAATAATTACTTCCCATCCACCTGCATTGATCATCGGCTCTATGGCCAGCGTCATTCCCTCAAGAAGCCTGGGGCCCTCACCGGGTTTGCCGTAATTCGGTATCTGCGGCTCCTCGTGAAGCCCTCTTCCGATACCATGACCAACAAAGTTTCTTACAACTGAAAAACCCTCTGATTCGGCACAATTCTGAATCATCGAGGATATGTCAGACAGCCTGTTTCCGGCTACTGCCTTTTCCAGCCCCACATTAAGTGAGCTCTCAGTAACTGTGATCAGCCTTTTAGCCTGATCACTTATATTTCCAACAGGCAACGTAACAGCTGCGTCACCATAAAATCCTTTGTAACTTACTCCCACATCTATACTTAGAATATCACCCTGCTTTAACTTCAATGATGAAGGAATCCCGTGAACTACCTGCTCGTTAATTGAAGCACATACAGTTGCAGGATATCCTCGATATCCTTTAAACGCGGGAACAGCCTTTCTTGAAAGTATAATGGATTCTGCAATTCCGTCAAGATCTTTCGTTGTTACCCCGGGGGATATGCTTTTCCTGATCTCTTCCAGTACTTCGGCAACGATCCTGCTGGCTTCCGCCATCCGTTTAATTTCATCTGGTGATTTTAGTACTATCAACTACATCCAACTTATAATTAATAAATTAGTATTCTTAACTTCTTCGGCCCCGTACTCTACCCTTTTTCAGAAAACCGTCATAAGACCGGGTCACAAGATGAGACTCCATTTGTGAAATCGTATCAAGAGCTACACCAACTATGATAAGAATTGACGTGCCGCCAAAATAAAAGGGCATGTTAAAGTAACCCCTTAATATATCTGGTAAAATACATACTGCCGCAAGGTATACTGCTCCTCCAAAGGTAATCCTGGTAAGAACACGATATATATAGTCAGATGTCTTTTGACCTGGCCTAACCCCGGGGACAAAACCTCCGTATTTCTTCAGGTTATCGGCAATATCAACAGGATTAAAGGTAATCGAAGTATAAAAGTAGCAGAAAAAGAATATCATGCTCACATAAATTATGGTATAAGCAATAGTGCCAGGAGTAAGCTGTCTTGCAAGTGACTGTACCCAGGGGATTGCTATGAAGCCTGCGATAGTTGCAGGGAACATTATAATTGATGATGCAAATATGGGCGGGATAACACCGGCAGTATTCACTTTCAGAGGCAAATGAGTGCTCTGACCTCCGTAAACCTTTCGGCCCACAACACGCTTGGCATATTGTACGGGTATTTTCCTTTGACCCCTTTCAACATAAACAATGATGGCGATAACCACAACCATGACTACTATTACAGTAAGCATTAATAATATGTGAAGTTCACCGGCCCTCACAAGATTGATACTATTAATAACTGCAGCAGGGAACCTTGCAATAATCCCGGCAAAAATAATCAGGGAAATTCCATTTCCGATTCCGCGTTCAGTTATCTGCTCTCCAAGCCACATTAAAAATGCAGTTCCCGATGTCATAGTAATCATTGTCATCAGTCTGAATGCCCATCCCGGATTAGCAACAATAGGCTGATTATCAAGACCCGTCATGGCCTCTATTCCAATTGCTATACCAATTGATTGAACAATGCTGATAACAACCGTACCATAGCGAGTATACTGAGTTATTTTCTTTCTTCCTGATTCACCCTCTTTAGCAAGTCTTCCCAACGTCGGGATAACAACTGTCAGCAACTGCAGTATAATGGATGCACTGATGTAAGGCATGATTCCAAGTGCAAATATTGTAGCTCTGGACAGAGCACCTCCGGAAAACATGTCAAAGAATCCCATTAGAGCACCGCCCTTTGTAGTCAGCAATTCACTTAGAGCCTCACTGCGAATACCCGGGGTAGGAATATGAGCACCTATTCTGTAAACAGCCAAAAGCCCAAGAGTGAATATAATCCGGCTCTTAAGCTCTGGTATACGAAATACATTTTGGAAACTATTGACAATACTCACGATATGATTAGCCGATATTTAGAAGAGTGATATGAATAATACTTAAATATTGTATTGCAACCAGCTCTTTCCAAAATTATATATATCCTAATTATAGTTAAATTACTTCTGCGCTTCCCTGTGCTTTGGTGATTTTCTCTTTTGCTGATGCACTGAAAGCATGGGCTTTAATATTTAATGCCTTGGTTAACTCACCCTGACCCAGGATTTTAATCCCGTCTCCGACTTTCTTTACAATTCCCTCATTAACGAGAACCTCAGGTGTAATCTCTGTCTCTGACAGGGTTTCAAGGGTTCCGACATTTACAATTGCATACGACTTCTGAAAAATATTTGTAAAACCTCTTTTAGGAAGACGTCTCTGTAAAGGCATCTGGCCTCCCTCAAATCCCGGTTTTACGCCGCCGCCGCTTCTGGAGTTCTGGCCCTTATGTCCCCTACATGAAGTCTTACCATGTCCGGAACCAGGTCCTCTCCCTACTCTTTTTCTCTTCTTTCTGCTGCCTGGATAGGGCGCAAGATCTGATAATTTCATCTATTCCTCCCCACCTTCACTAACCTCAATCATGTGAGAAGTCTTGTGAATCATACCCCTGATTACAGCGGTATCGTTATGTGTAACAGTGTGGTTTATTTTTCTCAGCCCAAGAGCTTTGATTATTCTTCTGTGCTTTTCCGGCCGGCCTATAATGCTTCTTTTTAATGTAACTTTAAGCGTTTTCATTGGCTGCTTTACGTTTCTCCTCTTCAGATTTCCCTAACCTTCTTGCCACGCTGGATTCATCCTTAAGCTTAGAGAGTCCATCAATAACTGCTCTTACGGTATTAAAATGATTTCGGCTGCCAAGAGACTTTGCAACAATGTTACGAATGCCGACTACTTCCATGACAGCTCTGACTGCTCCACCAGCTATTAAACCGGTACCCGGTCTTGCCGGCAGCATAACAACTTTGCCAGCCCCGAACACTCCGTTTATCGGATGTGTAATAGTCCCATTTATGACCGGTATTTTTACAAGAGTCCGCTTTGCCTGTTCTACCGCTTTCCTGATGGCTTCTGGAACTTCCTTGGCCTTTCCCTTGCCAAATCCAACATGTCCTTCCTCATCACCTACGACTACAAGCGCACTAAAGGAAAAACGCCTACCGCCTTTAACAACTTTGGCAACTCTGTTAATAAATATGACTTTATCTTTTAATGTGTTTAGACTCTCCGGGTCAATTCTACCCACCGTTCCTCCTAAAAAATCCTAAATCAAGCACAACTGATCTAAATCAAGGATATATTATCAGTTATTAATCTATATTACACTCAGCTTTAAAACTTAAGTCCGCCTTCTCTGGCTGCATCAGCAAGAGCTTTTACTCTTCCATGGTAAAGGTATCCGCCCCGGTCAAATACTACCTGTGCAATACCCTTATCAGATGCCCTCTTTGCTACCAGCTGTCCGACAGTTTTTGCTGCCTCTATATTACCTCCGGTACTGACCTTTCCCTTGAGCTCCTTATCTGAACTTGAAGCTGCAATAATGGTAGCTCCAGATGCATCATCAATTACCTGGGCATATATATGTTTAACACTTCTAAATACATTCAGCCTCGGCTTGTCCGAAGTACCGGTGACTTTCTTTCTAACTCTGGAATGTCTCTTTTTCCTTGCTGTTTCTTTCTTTACGCTCAAAACTGTTCACCTCTATATTAAAATAATCTTGATATATAATTTCCTAATTACCGTTATTTACCGGCCTTTCCTACTTTCAGCCTTACTACTTCGTCAGAGTACCTGACACCCTTACCCTTATAAACATTCGGCGGCCTTAATGCACGGATGTTGGCAGCTACTTGACCAATCAGCTGCTTATCAATTCCTTCAAGAGTCAATTCTATCTGTTTTTTATCAACACTGGCTTTTATACCATCTGGCAATGCATATTCAACTGGATGGGAGAAACCAAGACTGAAAGATATCTTTTGACCCTGAACCTGGGCTCTGTATCCAACACCTATTATATTAAGCACCTTCTTATAACCTTCACTGGTCCCAGTGACCATGTTTGCAATAATGCTTCTTGTCGTACCGTGAAGGGCTCTGTAGGGTTTTGCATCTGATTGCCTTTCAACGACAATACTCTTTTCCTGTACTGCCACTTTCATGCTATCATGATGATTCCACTTGAGTTCTCCCTTGGGCCCCTTAATAGTAATTAAAGTACCACTAAACTTCACGTCAACACCATCAGGTATATTTATCGGACTCTTTCCTATTCTTGACATCGTATTATTCTGTTCCTCTCAATAGTAAGGACTTATTGCACAAGCCCTGCAAAATCTTTGTTATTACCAAACATTACAAATAACTTCACCGCCAACTCCATTTTTACGACATGCTTCATCAGTTAATATCCCGCTGGATGTCGACAGAATTGCGATACCATAACCACCCATGACCTTGGGAATCTCAGTCTTGTCAACATACACCCTTCTTCCGGGCTTACTAATCCTCTTCATGCCTGTAATGACTTTCTCATTTCCGGCAAAGTATTTCATAGAAACTCTTATGATACCCTGCTTCCTGTCCCTCAGGACTTTGAAACTCTTTATAAAACCTTTTTCCTTCAGTATCTTTGTCAACTCGATCTTCATCTTTGAAGCAGGTATGTCTACCTTCTCAAGTTTAGCCATGTTGGCATTTCTAATTCTCGTCAGCAAATCTGCTATTGGATCCGTCATCATAATTGCTATACCTCTACCAGCTAGATTTTGTTACTCCAGGAATCATACCCTTGAGGGCAAGTGTCCTGAAACATATTCTGCACATTCCAAATTTTCTTAAATAGCCTTTAGGCCTACCGCACAGTTTGCATCTATTATAGGCCCTGACTTTAAACTTCGGTGTTCTCTTCTGTTTTGCTATAAGACTCTTTTTAGCCATTAAATAATCCTTCTTGTATAGTTAATTCCTGAAAGGCATCCCAAGTTGTTTTAGTAATGCCTTACCTTCTTCGTCCGTTTTAGCTGTTGTTACAATAACAATATCCATTCCATGAATACTGACTACCTTGTCATAATTAATCTCCGGAAAGATTATCTGCTCCTTAATTCCAAATGCATAGTTTCCTCTACCGTCAAAAGCTTTTGAGGATATCCCCCTAAAGTCTCTTATTCTCGGTAAAGCCAAACCGATAAACTTGTCCAGGAAATCAAACATCCTGTTTCCCCTTAAAGTCACTTTACAGCCTATTGGCATCCCCTCTCGGAGTTTGAAGGCTGCTATGGACTTTTTGGCCTTAGTAATAACCGCATGCTGACCAGATATTACCGACAGTTCTTTTGCAGCCGCTTCCAGAGGTTTAACGTCCTGAATGGCTTCTCCCATTCCTACATTAAGAACAACACTCTTGATTTTAGGAACCTGCATGATGCTTTTATAGGAGAAATCCTTCATCAAGCCGGGAACAACTTCTTTAATATATTTATCTTTAAGGTTAACCATCTCAGTTATTCAATAACCTCCCCGCATTGCTTGCAATCTCTAATTTTCTTACCATCTTTCAATATCTTATTTCCAATTTTTGTGGGCTTATTACATTTAGGACATACCAGCATTACATTTGACCTGTGAAGCGGAGCTTCCTTTTCAATAATTCCACCCTGTTGCTGCTGTTTGCTGGGCTTTAAGTGCTTTTTCATCATATTAAGGCCTTCAACAAGAACTCTGCTTTCTGCCGCCAAAAATCCCAGCACACGTCCTTTTTTACCCTTATCATCTCCGGCAACAACCATAACCGTATCGTTTTTCTTTATATCTAAACCCATATTCTCCTCTTTAAATAACCTCGGGGGCCAGTGATACTATTTTCATGTATTCTTTCCATCTCAATTCCCTGGCAACCGGTCCGAATATTCGTGTTCCAACTGGTTCACCTTCGGCAGTTATGAGAACCGCAGCATTCTGGTCGAATCTAATGTACGAACCATCGGGCCGTCTTGTAGCCTTTTTTGTCCTTACGACTACTGCCTTTGCCACTGTACCTTTTTTAACTGTACCGTGAGGCTCAGCATCTTTTACGCTTACAACGATCTTATCGCCAATCCTTGCGTAACGGCGGTGGAATCCACCGAGAACCTTAATACACTGGACCTTCTTTGCTCCGGAATTATCTGCTACGTCTAATATACTTTCCTGTTGAATCATTAGTTTCCTCTTCTGACTATTTCAAGAACTTTCCATCTTTTATCTTTACTCAAAGGTCTAGCCTCAATAATTGAAACGCTGTCACCTTTTTTGCATGCATTTTCTTCGTCATGAGCTTTAAACTTAGCGATCTTTTTGATCACCTTTTTATAAACAGGATGCTGTGTCAGTCTTGTTACAGCCACAACAACCGTCTTGCTCATCTTGTCGCTTATTACTTTACCTGTATAAACTTTTTTTGGCATTTGACTATCCCTGTAAACTTTTATTATTTGCTTCTCTTAACTTTTCATTCATTACCGTTAACACCCTGGCGATGTCTCTCCTGATCTGCCTAATTCTCATGGGATTCTCAAGTTCTCCGGTAACTTTCTGAAAATTTAAATTAAATAATTCTTTTCTATAATTGGCTTCTTCCTGACGAAGCTCATCTACAGTCATTCCTCTAAAATCTGACGGCTTTTTCATTCTATCCTATCCTCTTAACAAATTTGGTTGCAATTGCAAGTTTGTGTGAAGCAAGCCTAAAAGCTTCCTTTGCAACACTTTCTTCAACTCCAGCCATTTCATACATGATCCTTCCCGGCTTCACTACTGCAACCCATTGCTCAGGAGACCCCTTACCTTTACCCATTCTGGTTTCAGCAGGTTTCTTTGTCAACGGTTTATCCGGGAAGATTCTTATCCATACTTTACATCCTCTTTTTACATGTCTGTTTATTGCAATTCTGGCAGCCTCTATCTGGCGGTTTGAAACCCAGCCGGGTTCCGTTGCCTTAAGCCCAAACTCTCCGAATGATACGTCGGAGCCGCGATACGCCTTGCCATTCATCCGACCTTTCTGCATTTTTCTGAATTTAACTTTCTTGGGCATTAACATAGCAAACTATCTCCTTAAGCTCCTGCTTCACTGCCAGTCGACTGAATCACCGGCTCCTGCAGAATGTCTCCTTTATATATCCATACCTTTACACCAATTCTTCCATATGTGGTTTTAGCTTCAGCTGTTCCATAATCAATATCCGACCTGAACGTATGGAGAGGCACTCGTCCCTCCCTGTACCATTCATCTCTCGCTATTTCAGCTCCTGCAAGTCTGCCTGAACAGGCTACTTTGATACCCTGAGCACCGAAACGGCGGGACGACTGTACAGCCTTTTTCATAGCACGCCTGAAAGCAATACGTTTTTCGAGCTGCATGGCAATGTTTTCAGCTACAAGCGTAGCGTCCAACTCAGGCTTTCTTATTTCCTTAATATCTATCGACATCTCTTTGCCTGTCAATTTTTCCAGTGCCTTTTTAAGCTTTTCCACCTCAGCGCCCTTTTTCCCGATAATTATTCCGGGACGCGCAGTGTGAATAGTCGCTTTCATCTTCTGACCCGTTCTTTCAATCTCAACCTTAGGCACACCGGCGTGGCTCAGTGTTTCCTTTATGTATTTCTGCACTGCAAGATCTTCATGCAGCATTTCAGTATAGTTCTTCCTGGCAAACCACCTGGAATCCCATGTTTTAATAATCCCGAGCCTAATGCCTGTTGGATGTGTTTTCTGACCCAAAGTCTATCCTCCTAAATCCCTCTAGTCTTCCAGCACCAGGGTAATATGACTAGTTCTTTTTCTGATTACGTCCGCTCTGCCCTGTGCACGCGGCCTCATTCTCTTCATTGTCGGACCCTTATCAATAAACACTTTTGAGATTTTCATTGATTCAGGATCAGCTACCTTTTTCTGCTCTGCATTTGCCATCGCAGACTTCAGAACCTTAGAAACCAAGTCACTTCCTCTGTGAGGGAGGAAACCCAGGTTAATAATTGCATCACCTGCGTTTTTTCCTTTTATCAGGTCCGTAACCCTCCGGACCTTCCTTGGTGATATTCTGGCATATTTTAATATTGCTTTAGATTCCACTCTTCATTACCTCTATTAATTATTTACCTTTTATCCTTCTTATCGCCTGTATGTCCTCTATATGTTCTCGTTGGTGAAAACTCACCCAGCTTATGACCTACCATATTTTCCGTGACATAGACAGGGACGAACTTTCTTCCATTATGGACAGCAAGCGTATGACCTATAAACTCAGGAATAATCGTAGACCTTCTTGACCATGTCTTGATAACATTTCTCTCATTTTTTTCATTCATTCCGAGAATCTTTTTCATAAGCTTCAATTCTATGAATGGTCCTTTTTTTAACGATCTAGGCAACGTCTTTCCTCCTGAATTTATTAACTAAGTCTTATTTTTTTCTTCTTCTGACAATGAACCTGTCAGTCTTAGGGTTCTTTCTTGTCTTCTTACCTTCCGGCTTGCTCCACGGTGACACAGGCGGACGGCCTCCGGAACTCTTACCTTCACCACCACCAAGAGGGTGATCCACGGGGTTCATTGCAACACCCCTCACATGTGGCCTCTTTCCACGCCAGCGGTTTCTTCCTGCTTTTCCGATCGATATATTTTCATGCTCAGCATTTCCTACCTGTCCGATTGTTGCCATACAGTTAGCTGGAACATATCTTACTTCCGTTGAACCCAGCTTTAACTGACACATATCCCCGTCTTTTGCAACCAATTGGGCATATGTACCGGCACTTCTTGCGATTATTCCTCCCTGCCCGGTTTTGATCTCGATATTATGAATAATCGTACCCAGTGGAATATTTATAACAGGAAGCGTATTTCCAGGCTTAATTTCTGAATCGGGCCCCGATATAAGTGAATCACCAACCTTTATTCCCAGGGGAGCAATGATATATCTTCTCTCACCGTCTGCATACTTTAATAAAGCTATGTTTGCGGACCTGTTCGGATCATATTCTATTGTTTCCACAACACAGGGAATATTTAGTTTATTACGTTTGAAATCTATAATTCTATACGCTCTCTTATGGCCTCCACCTTTTTGCCACATAGAAATGCGCCCCGAGTTGCTTCTTCCGCCTGTTCTCCTTATTGGAGCTACAAGGGGCTTGTAGGGTTTTGACTCAGTAATTTCGGCAAAGTCACTACCACTCCTGAAACGTGTGCCTGCTGATGTTGGTTTATATTTTCTTATTCCCATTTACACACCCTCTACAAAATCCAGCTTTTCGCCTTCTTTTAGTTTCACGATCGCTTTCTTCCAGTCCGGTCTTTTCCCCTCGAACTTTCCCATACGTTTTGTCTTACCAAGAACATTCATCGTAGTAACGCGATCTACTTTCACTTTAAATATTTCCTCAACAGCTCTCTTTATTTCAATCTTGTTGGCGCTTCTGGAAACTTTGAACAACACCTTGTTGTCAGTTTCCTTCATCATTGTGCCTTTTTCAGTCAGCATTGGTCCTACAAGAACATCATGTACATTTCTCATCCCAGATAAGCCTCTTCCATTCTTTTAATTGCATCTTTTGCTATAAGTAATTTTTCGTGCTTAATTATTGACGCAACATTGAGCTCGCCAACCCTTGCAACATTCACTTTGGGTATATTCCGCACAGCCAGTTCAAGCGCAGCATCCTTTTCAGGTATGATCAGCAATACGCTCTTCGAAAGACCCATTCCTTCAAGCATTCCTTTAACAAGTTTAGTCTTTGGTTCAGCTACAGACAACTTGTCCACAACCAATACTTCCCCATCATTCAGCTTTGCTGTGAGAGCAGAGCTGAGGGCCAGCCATTTAACTTTCTTAGGCAACTTATAAGAGTAGTCTCTGGGCTGCGGTCCAAATACTGTGCCGCCGCCTCTCATAAGGGGAGACCTAATACTACCCTGCCTCGCCCTTCCAGTACCTTTTTGTTTGAAAGGCTTTCTACCGCCGCCTCTTACCAAGCCCTTAGTCTTTGTACAGGCAGTACCCTGCCTTTTATTTGCATTATGATTCCGAACTACTTCGTGAAGCAGTCCTCTTTTGACTTCAACACCAAATATGCTTTCCGGCAAATCTGCTTTTCCTACCGATTTACTGTCCTCGCCTATAACTTCTACCTGCGGCATTATTTTTCCTCTACGGCCACTGGAGCATTGGACTTGATTATTACATAACCGCCATTAGCACCCGGAACCGCACCTTTCACAAGCATTAAATTCTGTTCTTTTCTTATATCTGCAATCGTTAAATTTTTTACTGTAATTCTTTTATCACCCATCTGGCCAGGCAACTTTCTGCCCTTATATACCCTTGAAGGCGAAGAACCCTGCCCCAATGATCCCGGAGCCCTGTTAAACATGGATCCGTGAGATCCAGGCCCACCGCTAAAATTATGTCTCTTCATTACACCCTGAAACCCTTTACCTTTTGACGTACCTGAAATTGAGACTTTTTCACCCTTGGCAAACATTCCAACCGTGATATCATCACCGGCATTCAAACCTTCCATTTTCAATTCTTTTATAAAACGGTAGGGTGAAACAGAAGCTTTTTTAAAGTGTCCCATCATGGGTTTTGTTACATTTTTTTCTTTTCTTATCTCATCAAAGCCAACCTGCACTGCCTCATATCCGTCTTTTTCTGACTCTTTTTTCTGTACAACTTTGGCAGGCCCTGCCTCAATCACAGTAACATGCACCATCCTTCCGTCGTCCTCAAAAATCTGAGTCATTCCTATTTTCTTTCCTAGTATACCTTTCATAGCTTTATCTCTACATCCACTCCCGCTGCAAGGTCCAGTTTCATAAGAGCATCAACAGTTTGAGGAGTCGGGTCAAGTATATCCAACAGCCTCTTATGTGTCCTTATTTCAAACTGCTCCCTCGATTTTTTATCTACATGCGTAGATCTGAGGACCGTAATTTTGTTAATCCTTGTCGGTAATGGCACTGGACCTGAAATCCTTGCACCGGTTCTCTTGGCTGTTTCGACGATCTCCTTCACCGACAGGTCTAAAAGTCTGTGATCGTATGCCCTCAAATTTATTCTTATCTTTTCATTCATGTTTCTATTTTTCCTTCGTCGTTCGTCGACCGACGTTATTTATTCTACAACCTCGGTAACAACCCCGGAGCCTACGGTACGTCCGCCTTCTCTGACCGCGAACCTCAGTTCCTTCTCCATTGCGATTGGGGCT
>PIVU01000279.1 GCA_003354025.1 Nitrospirota bacterium | reverse complement strand
CGTCCGAAACCGCAGAGTGATGACTGTTTTATGCTGTTGCCGAGTTCAAGCAAAAGCTCTATGTCGCCGCTTTTGCCATTGCCTTCGGTAATTCGTGTCAATATCTCAAGCATCCTCTTAGAGCCGATCCTGCAGGGAACGCACTTGCCGCAAGACTCGCTCTCCATGATCGAGATAAAGTACTTGGTGATATCCACCATGCACGTACTCTCATCCATTACAACCATACTTCCGGAACCCATCATTGAACCTATACTTACAAGCGATTCATAATCAACACGCATATCAATATGGGACGCAGGAATACAGCCTCCTGTCGGGCCACCGGTCTGCACGGCCTTCAACTGACGGTTCCTCCGCTCCATGCCGCCGCCGATATCATGAATGATTTCACGGAGAGTTATTCCCATGGGCACTTCGATCATACCGGTGTTCTTCACCGCGCCGGTCAGGGCAAAGACCTTGGTTCCGGTGCTCTTTTCAGTCCCGATATCAGCATACCAGGAAGCTCCGTTGCGGATGATTGTAGCAACATTTGCTAGTGTTTCAACATTATTAATAGAAGTCGGTTTTCCCCATAAACCCTTATTTACAAGGAACGGGGGCTTTGCGCGGGGCATTGCACGTTTCCCCTCAATAGATGCAACAAGCGCTGTTTCCTCGCCGCCGATAAATGCACTGGCGCAGAGCTTGATCTGTATATCAAAATTAAACATCTTATTGAATATCTTATCTCCCAGGTAACCCTTTTCGCGGGCCTGTTCAATGGCCTTTTCCAGACGCTCCCTGGTCAGAGTATATTCTTTACGGGTATAGATAATACCCTCATTGGCTCCGATAGCGTAACCGCCGATTATCAGACCTTCTATAATCGCATGAGGATTGCCTTCGATAACGGAACGATCCATGAAGGCGCCGGGAGCGCTTTCAAAGGCATTGCAGATAATGTATTTTTTATCTCCACGGGCCCGGCTGCAGAATTCCCATTTAAGTCCTGTCGGAAAACCTCCGCCTCCCCTTCCGCGAAGACCCGATGCCTTCACCTCTTCAATGACCTCAAAGGGATCAAGTGTAAGTGCTTTTCTTATTCCTTTGTAGCCGTCTGTCTTTATATAAGCCTTGATGTCTTCCGGATCAATCTTTCCGCACTGGCTAAGCAGATTTTTTGTCTGCCCGTCATGAAATGCATGGTAGTCCGGACCTGCAAGCCACTCTTTAACCGGTTCTCCGCCCATGATATGATCTTTTACGATGCGGCCAACATATTCCGGTTTTATATACTGGTATGTTGATTTCTCATCACCCACTATTACATCAACCAGCACGTCCCGTGCACAAAATCCACGGCAGCCGGTCTTGTCAACACACTTCTTTTCAACACCCGATCTAAGCTTACGTGCCTTCAGTTCCTTATTGAATGCATTGATGACATCCTGACTTCCTGCCGCAAGGCCACCGGAACCTACACATACTCTTACAGTAAAGCGTTTTGTACGTATACGCTTTTTCTTTGGAGTCTCTTTTACGGCTGTTTCAGAATCTTTGGTCTTTACGTCCATATATATTTCCTCTGCTACTTAACATCCTTTATAATATCCGCTGCCTGGTCAGGAGCAACATTGCCATATGTTTTTTTGCCGACTGTAACAACAGGAGCTATACTGCATGCTCCGACGCATGACCCTTTCTGGACCGTGAACATTCCATCATCGGAGGTATCTTCACCAGCAGCAATCTTAAGATCGGACCTCAATGTGTCTATTATGTTATCTGACCCTTTGACATAACATGCGGTGTCACAGCAAGCCGTGACTATATGCTTGCCCCTTGGTTTAAGATAAAATTCATCATAAAAAGTTGCAACGCCAAAAAAACTGCTGGAAGGGATATTGAGTTCTTTAGAAATCCATTCAACTTCATCTTCAGGGATGTAACCGAATGTATCCTGCATGTCCTGAAGAATTGTTGTTACATTCCCCCTGTCATTGTGGTACCTTTCCAGAATTTCCTGACATCTTTTCTTACTCATCTATACACACCTCTGTTCGGGATTACCATTGACCAGCTTTGCCGATTATAACGGCCTATGCGGATGTGGACATTTATTTTATAAGAATAACTACGCTGAAATCAAAAAATATAGATGCATAAGTAAAACTAATTAAAAGTTAAACAATATCGATTTCTATACATTTGCAAATAAAAAAAATAAGAACATTGTTATAAATGTGCAATTTACAATGATTATCCTCTAATAAGAGGGTGTTTCAGAGACTGGCTGCCCTTTGCCGAACGTACTGTATTTTCAAGAAGCATTGCAATAGTGACCGGCCCAACACCTCCCGGGACAGGCGTAATGAATGATGCCTTCTTTTCAGCCGATTCATAGTCCACATCTCCCACGATGGAGCCGTCTTCAAGGACCTTTATGCCGATATCAACCACTGTAGCACCTTCTTTAATCATGTCGGCATTTATCAGCCCCCTGATCCCTGTTGCCGAACATACTATGTCGGCCTGCCTGGTGAAAGACGCGAGGTCTTCCGTTGCCTTATGACATACAGTTACAGTAGCCTCCTTTGCAAGGAGCATAAAAGACAGCGGTTTTCCCACAGCAAGGCTTTTCCCGATAACAACTGCATGCTTGCCTTTTATTTTTATACCGCAATGTTCTAGTAGTCGAATTACTCCGAAGGGAGTGCAGGGAAGAAAACTTGATACTGAGGACATAGCTTGCTGCTTATAAAGGGCATCATAATCACCTGAGCCAAAGATCTGGAAAGTAGACTCATCCGCAGCAAGCTTGCCGGCTGAGAGAGACCCGAGACCGTCAATATCTTTTTCCGGCAAGATCTCATTTACCACAATTCTTGGGTTTATTCTCCGGGGAAGAGGGAGAAGTACGAGAAGACCATTTATCCGCTCATCATTATTAATAGATTTCACTGTGTTCAGAAGTTCATTGACAGAGGCCGTCTCCGGAAATTTAAACTGAAATGGCGTTATATCAACCTGATCACAGGCGTGGAGCGTAGCATTTAAATACTCATGAGAAGCAGGATCATTTCCAGCTATAAGCAGTCCCAGACCAACGTCTATTCCATAACTGCTGAGAAGCTTCACATCCTCTTTAACTCTCTTCTTGATTTCACCAGCCAGTTTCCTGCCATCCATTATTTGTGCCATTGCTTCTCCCTTTCATACAGCAGTTAACGCAGACATGATAAACAGTTCCAGCCCTTATATTTATAACAAATCTGACCAGTAGTGTCCACATATTTACGGGCCTGCTGCCTATAATGCTATACTTTTATCGTTGGATTAAAATTACAATTATCTCTTCAGGAGGGAAAATGAAATACCAGACAGGAAACACCGGACGGATCGTTGTAGCAAAGTTTGATGATCACGATGATGTAATTGACAACATTAATGGCATTGCTGAAAAAGAGAACATTCGAAGCGCGGTCTTCTGGCTTGTCGGCGGTATGCGGGAAGGCAA
>PIVU01000559.1 GCA_003354025.1 Nitrospirota bacterium | reverse complement strand
GCAGCCCTTGAGACTTTGCAGAGGAGTAGCCGACTGACTTTGAGCTGGTAATGCTGTCAAAGAAGAATAGGCGGTGCTTTTTCAGTTCGGAAATAACAGCGTTCATTGTCCGGCGGTCCATGGTGAATGCTGAGCCCATGTGGTTGCTTACTCCCTTAATAAACGGGACCGAACGTATATTTTTATTGAGGGTGTCTGCTATCTCATTGTCATTCATCCATAAATAGAGTCCGCCATCACCGAGTTTCAGCGGTTTCGATGCTTCCATCGGTACGTGGAGCATAATGTCATGTCCCCTCCTGTCCGCTTCTTCAGCGATCCAGGCCGAATGTTTACGGTGGGGAAGAATGGCAATTGTGATAGATGGGTCAAGGTTTAAAACCTCATTAGCCTTTTCCCTGCTTAATCCCAGGTCATCCATAATAACAACCAGTTTGGGAAGTTCAGGAGGCGGAGGCAGCTCCGGTATAATGGCTTTCGGGCTGATCGCGGGTTTTGTAATGACAGGCTTTTTCTCCGGGGCCTTTTCATTATTAAAGTCCTCAAAGTAAAAAAATACTCCTACTACAATGAAAAACAATATGAATATAAAATGCCGGTTTTTTCTTCGGCTCTTTCTGCGTCTTCTCTTGGGAGGCATGGCTTATTATATCTGCATATGGAAAAAAAGGGGAGGATAGAGGGGCAGGGTAACGACCTTACTTTTCACTTTGTGCCTGTTTTTATTGGCCCATATCATAAACTTCAGCACCTTCGGGAATATCGAATTTAAAGAACTGGTCATTAAGGCCTGTGTTCAGTTTTACGCTGCTGAGTTCTATCATTATTATATTGCCGTAGGTGTCTATTAT
>PIVU01000278.1 GCA_003354025.1 Nitrospirota bacterium | reverse complement strand
TTGACGACTGAAATAACCGTAAATGATTTCATGCCCGATAATGCGCGTGCATGGGTACTAAACGATTGGAGACAGAACAGTGTTGTTTATGCTACGAATGAGGTTGATAATAATGTCTATGCAATAGAAGATAATATTGGAGAAGTAACCAATATATTTACGCATACATTCCCTGCCCATTCTTTAACGGCCATCACCATTTATAGTGATGATGACGGAGATGGATATTCTTCTGAGATAGATTGCAACGATGACGATGCTGATATTAACCCGGGTGCGAAGGAGATCTGCGACGGGTCTGACAATGACTGTGACGGACAGACAGACAATCTGTTCTTATATAGAGATTTTGACGGAGACGGCTACGGAAATCCTTTTGACACTGCAGATGCCTGCAGCTCTCCAACCGGTTATATTGAGAACAGCCTCGATTGTGACGATAGCAGCCCATTAGTGAACCCTGATGCCTTAGAAACCTGCGATGATAATCTTGACAATAACTGCGACGGTACAAAAGCGCTTTGCAGTCCGGAAGGATGGTTTGAACAGGGGAGTGCAGAGACCTGGCCTTACCGTCAACAGATAAGCATCAGTCCAGGATTAACCACTTCAGACCTGAATGATTTCCCGGTCCTGATAAGAATATCAGATCTAAGCAATCCAGTTTTTGCAAACGCTATGGGGGACGGAACGGACATAGTCTTTACTTCATCTACAGGAGAACAACTTGATCACGAAATTGATGTCTATAATGCTGCAAATGGGCAGCTGAATGCATGGGTAAGAATGCCTGTTCTTTCTTCCGGGGGAGACAGTATTCACATGTATTATGGAAACAGTTCCGCATCAAACCAGCAAAACAGGGAAGCTGTCTGGGACAGCAGTTTTATTATGGTGCAGCACCTTAGTGAAACAGGCGGACAGCATTTAGACTCAACGGCGAGTGGTCATAATTCCAGCACGGTCAACCCGCCCAATGTAACGACTCAGGGTGGAGTTGTAAATGCTCTGATAGGGGGCGCTGACGAATTTGATGGTGACGACGATTCCGTAACTGTAGATGACACCGATAGTCTGGACAACCTCATTGATCCTGTAAATAATATAGCAGGACCGGTAACCATTGAAGCATGGTTTAAGCCAATAAGCAACGGCGGTGCTTCCGGCCAGTATGGAATTGTCAGAAAGAAAGGGGCCGGAGGATCAGGTTACAGATTCATATATGATCATAATGGCAATTGTTACAGTAATTCTATTGAGTTCACATATGGAAACGATGGCTTATGCTCGTCAGTGGATTCGATTACGTTAAATGAATGGAACCACGTTGCTTACACCTACGACTTGACGAACAGTAATTTATACATCAATGGAACGCCCAACATTTCTCCTCAGGGAGTGTCAATTACGAATTATGATGTTGCCGACGACGTAATTATTGGAAAATGGGGTACTGCATTTGACGGCTTCATAGACGAAGTGCGTATTTCCAAAACCGCCCGGCCGGCGGAATGGATAGCGGCGGGCTATAACAATCAGATCAGTCCCGAGAGCTATACGAATTTTGGAATGCAGGAAATCTACTGTACGGACGATGACAATGACGGGCTTTCAATTGAAGGCGGGGAATGTGGAAGACAGGACAACTGCCCGGCGGACAAGCCTGTACGGATTGTGGGCACATATTATTCAACCCTTGGAAGCGCCTATGCAATGGCAGCTGAAGGTGCTGTCATACAGAGTCATGAGGAGTCTCTTTATGAGGACATGGTCCTTGATCTGAATAAGACAGTTACTCTGCAAGGCGGTTACTCATGCGACTACTACGGTGTTTATGGAGTAACTACGCTGAATGGATCAATTGAAATTACAGGTGGGGAAATTACTATAAGGGACCTTGTCATAGAGTAACCAAAGGCGACCCTCGAAAGGAAAACATGATAAGAAGATGTGCAGTGTATATATTTATTATCAGTATGTTGACGGCAGGAACACTGTTGCAGGCACATACTGCTGAAGCTTCAGTCCCAACGGCAGTTTCGACTTTTAACAGCATTGGAATATACTGGAGCCCAACTGAAGGATCAGTCAATGTGGAGTGTCTGGTCAAGTACCGTGAGTCAGGGGCTGTAGATTGGGAAGGCGGTCTATCTCTCTGGTTTGATGACAGGGATGCCGAGTACAGAGGCAGTATTGTGGATCTCCTGCCAGGCACAAGCTACGAAATAAAACTTGAACTCATTGGTCCGGGAACGATTGAGACATTTCAGAAAGCAACCTGGATAGAAAATTTCCCTGTCGCTCAGACAATTGAAGTGCCGGAAACATCCGGCAATACTCTGGTTATAAACCAGTCAGGCACAGCGGATGGTTACATCATGTATACATTCGGTACGACAGGGAGTGCTACGATCGACGTTATGAATAATTTCGATTTGAACATTGAAATTAATGCGTCATACATAATTCTTCGGGGACTGACACTGAAAAATGCAGCCATGCATGCAATTAAAATATTAGGCGACAACCATGACATCGTGATAGAGAAATGTGACATCAGCGGCTGGGGCCGCATCGAATACGCACAGGACGGTGAAATTTGGGGCAATGGATACGATTCTGCCATTTTCACAGGATGGGCCACAAATAATGTAGAGCGGATCATAATTCAGCGAAACCGGTTCCATCATCCGCGCTCTGATACTAATGCATGGGATGAAATCCGGCCGGACCACTGCGCAGGCCAGACACGATGCCATCCAAGGGGCCCCCAAATAGTGACGCTTGTTAACTCTGAGGGCAATCATGTTATCAGATACAATGATATTTATACCGACGATGAACACTATTTCAATGACGTCTTCGGAGCAGGTGACAATTTCAGCGCACGGGGATTTCCCAACCGTGATACCGACATATACGGCAACTATATTGAACGCGCATGGGATGACGCAATAGAAAGCGAGGGTGCCAATGAGAACGTTCGTATCTGGGGAAATTACATGGACAAAACAAATGTGAAAATTGCTATTGCCGCAACCTCCATCGGACCTTTGTATATTTGGCGCAATATTGCCGACACCAGCAGGAAGAATGCACTCCCTCAAAATTCAGACGATTATGATCGTGGACCATTTATTAAGTCCGGTGGCAAAAACGGGTATCTGGGAGGCAGGACTTATATTTTTCATAATACAACTTTACAACAATACCCGGAACCCGGGCAACAGTATCGATTAGGATGCAACGGAGGTATTGCAGCAGTTGAGCCGCTCTATGAACTAATTACAAGAAACAATATCCTTACGAACATCAAATACTGGCATTCAGCATTTTACGACAGGACTGATAGCTGCACTAATAATTGGGACTATGACCTGTATAACGGTGACATAGACAACAATTGTTCTGAGAATCCTCATCAAAGCCATGGCATAAGACTGCCGTCATGGAGTTTCCCCGCATATGACCCCAGTAACGGGCCGGGTGAGTTTGCACTGGCTGACGG
>PIVU01000558.1 GCA_003354025.1 Nitrospirota bacterium | reverse complement strand
GATCTTGGAGTACTTTCAGAACGTTTATCCGCAGCCCACTGTGTATGGCTGACAGATAAGGAAATCGACATTCTGGCAGAAAAGAAAGTCGGTGTTGCCCATTGTATCGAAAGTAACCTTAAGCTGGCCTCAGGGGTTGCACCTCTTCCTAAAATGCACAAAGCCGGAGTAAAGACAGCATTCGGTACTGACGGCGCTGCAAGCAATAATGACCTCAGCATACTGGGTGAAATGTCTACTGCTGTCAAGGTACATAAAGCCATCTCAAACGATGCCACAGTAGTGGACAGCAAAACAGCCCTGACTATGGCAACTAAGAATGGAGCTGAAATTATGGGCCTTGGGAATAAAGTCGGTACAATTAAGCCCGGGAAAAAAGCTGACCTCGTAATCGCTGACCTGAACAGTCCTCATTTGACACCTGTATATGACATATACTCTCACATAGCCTACTGTATGAGGCCTTCAGATATTGAAACAGTAATGATTAACGGCAAGTTAGTTTTAGAAAACAGGAAGACCCTTACCTTGAATGAAGCTGATGTTCTTGAAAAGGCCAGGGAATGGCAGGGGAAAATCAGTGAGAGCTAGTCCCTGATTTGAATTACGAATTATTAATTACGAATTACGCGTTATGACGTTACTCTGATTATGTCTTTTCCTCCATGTAAAATTTGCTCCCATAATACAAGGACCATCAAAGACACGAAATCCGATATTCATTACTATGCTTGCAACTCCTGCGATTTCATCTTTATTGATGACAACCATCTTCTTTCAGATGATGAAGAAATAAGCAGATACAGGCAGCATGATAACACTCTGGATAACCAGGGCTATGTGGACATGCTCA
>PIVU01000557.1 GCA_003354025.1 Nitrospirota bacterium | reverse complement strand
CGAAAAGACTGCCCCTTTTATATTGAGGTTGTTTCTCCTCCGGTATCAGTTGGAAATACACCTATAGAAACTAAAGGGACGATAAAGACAGAATTCGGCAGCCTGAAACTGCTAACCCCTACGGACAGTGTGAAAGACAGGCTGGCAGCTTACTATCACTGGAACGATCCACAGGCACTTGAGCAGGCAGTTATGGTTGCCAGAGCGCAAAAGGTGAACTTAACTGATATCAGAAAATGGTCTGAAGAAGAAGGTCATAGAGGAAAGCATAAGACATTCATAAATCTCCTTAAGGAATAATCCAACAATACTGGTCAGGTCTACGATCTTCAGTAGAAACTCAATTTGTCTTGCAATAATCCAACCTGTTTTCGCAATTTCCTGTTCTTTTTTAGTATTACATCTATTTATCTGCTTGCATCAGATACAGCAGACTCTCCAATTCAAAAAAACGTGCCAATTTCTTTCAACGGCTTATTACTGTATTTATGAAATAAGTATAATGTCACTTTTTTTGAAAGAGAAGCTTCTTTATCGAACTTTATTGCAACTTCTTTATACGTCTCGGAAATATCAGGACTAGTCAACAGCTCTTTCATAGCGGGCAAATTCCGATCTCTCTTTTTAGGATCCAGATAATTATCCTTGATCAACTCAATGAAAGTGTCACTTTCCAATATCGTTGATGCTACAGTTTTTTCTAATGGCGATTCATTCTTTGAATTAATCCTGGCTTTGACAAATTCACCATATTTCTTCCGGGCATGTTCATTACCATTATCAAAATAACACAGGATAAAATCTACTGTAAGCCATTCCGGTTTCTTTTTCTTTCCTATGTAGTACCGGTAACT
>PIVU01000277.1 GCA_003354025.1 Nitrospirota bacterium | reverse complement strand
CTGAAAAAGCGCTTGGTGGTTCCCTGATGCTTGCAGGTTTCATTGTTATAGTGCTTGGCCGGTGACGGAACGCAGGAAGAGTAGAATGAGAAGTGTGGAATAGATGGGTATATTTAATAAGAAATACAGGGTGTTTGAAGGTAGAATTTAAGGCTCCCTGATTTGTTATCGCTGTTTTATGCTGATTTTGTTTCCCCGGGATAGAATGGTAAGTTAAGGGGAATTATGGAATGAGGCTGCCATAAAGCTCCTTGTGTTAAAACCCAAATGGTCATGAGCAGGGTAGCCATGATGCAGTATTGGCATTACAAAATAAAATATGTTAATCTTTATGGATAGAAAGTTTATTAGTTATTAATCATATGCAGCTAGTGGCAGGAGAACATCGCATTGTATAAAAGTATATTTATCTGGGTCCTCTTTGGATTAATGATGATCCTCGTTTTTAATCTTCTCGACACATCAAAACCTCAGGATGAGATGATTTTTTCAGACTTCATGATGAAGCTCCAGAATAACGAAATAGTTGACGTTGTAATATCCCAGCCTGAGAACCTGATGTTGGGTACTCTGAAGAATGGCGAAAAATTTAAGAGCTACGCACCTAATTACCCCGAACTGATAAAGGAACTGAGGGAGAAGGGTATAAGGATTACTGCAAAACCGGACCATACTCCCTGGTATATGAGTGTGCTGTTTAACTTCGGTCCTATTATTCTGCTGGTCTTTTTGTGGGTATTTTTTATGAGGCAGATGCAGACCGGAGGCAACAAAGCTTTGTCATTCGGAAGAAGCAAGGCAAAACTTGTTTCGGACAAGGGCGTGAAGATTAATTTTAATGATGTTGCGGGAATTGAGGAAGCAAAAGAAGAAGTTACGGAAGTTATCGAATTTCTTAAAGACCCTCAGAAATTTCAGAAACTTGGCGGCAAAATCCCCAAAGGTGTTTTACTTGTCGGACCTCCCGGATCCGGTAAGACACTGCTTGCAAAGGCAATTGCTGGTGAAGCAGGTGTCCCGTTTTTTTCAATCAGCGGTTCTGACTTTGTAGAGATGTTTGTCGGTGTTGGAGCTTCCCGCGTAAGAGACCTTTTTGAACAGGCGAAAAAGAATTCTCCCTGCATTATTTTTATTGATGAAATTGATGCTGTTGGACGCCACAGGGGAGCAGGCCTTGGCGGAGGACATGATGAGCGTGAGCAGACTCTGAATCAGCTACTTGTAGAACTTGACGGTTTTGCTGCTAACGAAGGCATTATCGTTCTGGCCGCAACAAACAGGCCGGATGTTCTGGATCCGGCGTTGTTAAGACCCGGCAGGTTTGACAGACAGGTCATAGTACCAATTCCTGATGTTAAGGGAAGGCTGGAGATAATAAAAGTTCATGTGAAAAATGTTCCTCTCGATGACAATGTTGATATGGAAATCCTTGCCAGAGGTACTCCGGGATTTTCAGGAGCTGACCTTGCCAATCTTATAAATGAAGCTGCGTTGCTTGCTGCCAGAACGTCCAAGACCAAAGTAGAGATGCTGGATTTTGAGACAGCCAAAGACAAGGTCATGATGGGTAAAGAGAGAAAGAGCATGATTATCTCTGAGGATGAGAAGAAAAATACCGCTTATCATGAAGCAGGACATGCCCTTGTTGCAAAGTTAACGCCCGGAGCTGACCCATTACATAAAGTCAGCATTATTCCGCGTGGTATGGCACTTGGTATTACTCAACAGCTTCCAGTAGATGACCGTTATACTTATTCCAGTCAGAATATTTTAGATAAACTGGCAGTGCTCATGGGTGGAAGGGCAGCTGAGGAGATATTCCTCGGTCATATGACCACGGGCGCCGGCAATGACATTCAAAGGGCCACTGAGCTTGCGCATAAAATGGTTTGCGAATGGGGTATGAGCGAGAAGCTCGGACCGCTGACTTATGGCAAAAAAGAAGAACAGATATTCCTTGGTAAGGAGTTTGCCAAGCAAAAAGACTATTCTGAAAAAACTGCTGAAAATATTGACGAAGAAGTGAAATCAATTGTATCTGAAAGATACCAATATGCGAAGAATCTTCTTACTGAAAATAGGATATTACTTGAGAATGTTGCGCAGGCCCTTCTTGAGAAAGAGACCTTGGACCTCTCCGAAATCAACTCTATTATTAATGGAAATAATGGCGGCTCAGAGGATGCTAAAGCCGTGGATGATGTGAGCCCTTCGCCTGAGACTACCGCATAGTCTGTACCTCCGTTACTTTATATTCCTTGTAAATCTTACTATTAGTTCTTTATAATTTACTCTATCATTGTATTTAATATACCTTTGACTTGCCACGTTTGCAGTACTGCAGGAGTTTATTATGAAGCTTATATGGAGCAGCTTTAAATTTGACTTTTCAAAACGCGCCTACATTATGGGTATTTTGAATGTTACACCGGACTCGTTTTCAGACGGGGGTCTGTTTATCAATGAATCCGATGCAATTGCCAGGGCCCTCAGGATGCAGGAAGAGGGAGCGGACATAATTGATATAGGCGGTGAATCAACAAGGCCCGGTGCTGAGAAGGTATCAATTAAGGACGAAATAAAACGAGTTGTCCCTGTCATAGAAGCAATTGCTCATAAAGTGAGGGTGCCAATATCAATTGACACTTATAAAGCTACTGTAGCAAAAGCAGCAATATCTGCCGGTGCATCTATGATAAACGATATCAGCGGCCTGAGGTTTGACCCGGATATGGCGAAAGTAGCAGCAAAACACAGCGTACCCGTTGTTATCATGCATATTAAAGGTACACCGAAGAATATGCAGAGGAATCCGCAATACAGCGCTCTTATTCCTGAAATTACCGACTATTTCCATGAAAGCATCTCTATTGCCAGGAAAGCTGGAATAGCCGATGATATGATCATTCTCGATCCTGGAATAGGGTTTGGTAAAACCGTTGAGCATAATCTTGAAATTATTAGACGCCTCAATGATTTCAAGGGTTTTGAGATGCCTATATTGCTCGGACATTCAAGAAAAGCTTTTATAGGAAAGATACTCGGTGATGTGCCGGTCCAGGAAAGGCTGGAAGGGTCTGCTGCTGTTGCGGCGATCGGTATAATGAATGGGGTAAATATTATCAGGGTCCATGATGTTCGCGAAATGGCGAATGTTGCAAAAATGGCCTTTTGTATCAGTCAGAGCATGGAATAATGCTCTTTATAAATTATGTATTGGAATCATTATATCTGTTTTGAAACTCCTCTAAAATACATTAAAAAATTAGTGTACTGTAAGTGAGCGGGTAATATTGACTAGGAAAAACCTGAATGGACTGCTGGATTGCCAATTCTTTACTAAAGATTCCTCAAGTTAGACCGATAAGATTAGTAGATACTACGAACTTATTATGTTTGATTTTTTGAGGGAGGATAATTAAATGCGAAAGAACTTAACTGAAAAAGGGTTTACCCTGGTCGAACTGGCGATTGTTATGGTCATTATAGGCCTGATGATAGGGGCTGTTCTGAAAGGGCAAGCCATGAT
>PIVU01000556.1 GCA_003354025.1 Nitrospirota bacterium | reverse complement strand
TAGTATGGAAAGACTTTCGTAAACTGGGCCTTGCATATTGCGCAAATAAGGGCAAAGAAATTAACTCCATGAGCATCTACTACTTTCTTATATTCCTGCATCCTCGGCATTGCACCTTTTACCCTGATTTCCACTACTTCGTCAGTCAGCACGCCGCCTCCGCCGCCACAGCAGTATGTTTTATCACAAATTGTCTCCATATCTACGAATTTATTACAGCATGCATTGATCAGTTCTCTGGGAATTGTAAACTGTCCACCCGGCACATTGCCGATTCTGGACCCCCTCGCAACATTACATGAATCGTGGAACGTAACCGTGAATTGATCATTTGCCGACTTATCCAGTTTTAAAGCTCCCTTTTTCACAAGATCAAGTGTAAAATCACATATATGCTGGGGAATATTGTAATTTGGGTCAAGAAAATCAAACGGTCCATTCAGAGTGTTGCTGAAATCATAGAGTACCCTCCATGCATGACCGCACTCTCCCGCAATTACACGCTTCACCTTCAAGTCCCTTGCAGCGTCCCATACCCTCTTGTTAATAGTTTTCATATGATGGTAGTTTCCGATAAACATACCGAAGTTACCACCTTCTGAAGCATGTGTGCTGAGGGTCCAGCTTATACCTGCCTGATGAAATACCTTTGCATACCCTTCAAGCGAATAGATATGCGGCTCGGCAAAGAAGTCAGCAGACGGTGTAATGAGAAGCACTTCAGCGCCTTCAACATCAACAGGTAATTTAACCCCTACATCTTTAATCCCGACTTCCTCCAGCTTTTCCTCTATCTCTTCTTCAACAAACTCCCAGGTATTTTTAAGGGCAGCAGGATTCATTCCGAGGTTATTACCGA
>PIVU01000071.1 GCA_003354025.1 Nitrospirota bacterium | reverse complement strand
AGGCGGCGGTATGCATCATATACAAAACGGGGATTGTTCGTTTTTTTGATAAGTCCGGGAATAGTCTTTGTTGTGAGACCTGCATTAAGAATTGTTTCCATCATACCGGGCATGGAGGCACGTGCTCCTGAACGTATTGACATAAGAAGCGGATCATTCGGATCGCCGAATTTCTTGCCCATTATTTTTTCCACTTTTTTCATGGCAGTATCAACCTGCCCTTTGAGCTCTTTTGGATATTTCTGTTTGTTCTCGTAGTAAAGTGTGCAGACTTCAGTAGTGATTGTAAATCCGGGCGGAACAGGCAGTTGCAGTTTTTTGTGTCCGGCCATTTCAGCCAGGTTGGCTCCCTTTCCTCCAAGGAGATTTTTCATGCTTGAGTTTCCGTCGGCTTTACCTGCGCCGAAGAAATAAACGAGTTTTTTAGCCATTTTGATCCTCCGATATAAAGTTTGTCTGATTAAGTGTTTGTTTATATTAATGGTTGTCTATATTAAAAAGAGTGCATATTTTACAAAAAAGTATAGTTTAATTCAAACTGCCCGTTCCTAATAGTATATAAGTGAATTTACTGTCCCTGAAAGCAATTCTCCTAAGTCATGGCTTGAAGCTACTTCATTATTACAATATCAGATTAATTTAGAATGGCAAGAGAGGAGATTAAGGGAAACAATGAACCTGATTTCTTTGTGTAAGGAATAGGAGAGAGTAGATGAGTGAAATACCTCATGTTTGAGAAGAAGAGCTGGAAAACCACTTAGAGTCAACTTGTAACATGCGGAAATTAAATGGAAACAAAATGGCATAGATTATGCTTTATAAGTAAACAGATATTACATAGAGTGTACCACCGAAAGGGTAAAGTCCGTGTGATCGGATGACACAAAGCTACCTGTTCTAATGAAATAGAGGGGCTGTCGAAGTGGTAAAAATAAGTCCACCCTTTTGCGGTGGGTTTTTTATTGCTAAATAATTAGGTGAAATTTGCCGAATATATATATGGAGGTAAATCAGTGCGGTCAATAATAATTATTATTTTTATAGTCATAGCTTCAGGAATAGCCAGCGCAGAGGAATTAACGATCGGTCTTATTCCGGAACAAAATGTATTCAAGCAGATGAAAAGGTATAAGCCTGTCGGAGAGTATATTGAAAAGCGAACAGGCATAAAAATGAATTTTACGGTCCTGACCAGATATGGAAACATTATCAAAAGTTTCCAGGAAAAGAAAATGGACGGGGCTTTCTGGGGAAGTTTTACAGGGGCGCTTGCTATAAAAAAACTGGGTGTACAGCCAATTGCGAGACCGGTAAATCTTGAAGGCGCTTCATCATATAAAGGATATATCTTTGTACATAAGTACAGCGTAATAGACAGTGTTGAAAGAATGAGACACTCAGTGATAGCTCTTGTTGATAAAGCAACAACAGCGGGGTATCTATTTCCGCTTGCATATTTGAAAAGAAATGGTGTTAAGAGTATGGACACTTATTTTAAAGAAGCATACTTTGCCGGGTCGCATGATGCAGCAATATCGGCTGTCCTAAATAAAAAAGCAGAAGTGGGATGTGCAAAAAACACAATTTTTGACATGCTTGCAAAGGCAGATCCTAAGGTGAGGGAAGACCTGGTTATTCTGGCTGAATCCCCGGAAGTTCCGTCAAACAGTTTTGCATTGAGGAAGGACATTCCTCTTGCGTTAAAAAAACAGTTAAAGCGTGTTCTGCTGGAAATGTCTCAGGACAGTGAAGGCAGAAAGGTGCTGAGTAATTTTGGTGCCAGGGAGTTTATTGAAACTACAGAGGCAGACTACCAGCCGGTCTTTAAAATCGCGGAGGAAGCCGGGATTAATCTGGCTGAATACAAATACATTAATGACTAGAGTGTTATGAAAAAGAAAATCTTAATATCGTTGTTTACTATTTTTCTGTTTTTTACTATTGGCGCTACATTTGCGGTATTTTATATTAAGAATACAACCGAAGAGGTTAAGCATATTATCGAACTTCACCAGGTGGAAGAGCTCAGACGGTCTTTGATTATAGATATTCAGAAAGTTCAGGCAAACCTTTACACTTTCAATACTCCCTATGCAAATGATCTGGACTTTATTATTGAGAGTGTATCTACCCTGGAAACATCAGCAAAGCAATGTACTTCCTGCCACCATCCGCCGCGGTTGAATGACAAGATCTTAGGGGTGCAGTCATTAATTGAGGACTACCAGACAAGTTTAAGCTATTTTATGACCACAAGCGCCAATGCGAACAGAATCAGTGAATTGAAGGAGGAGTCTGTTGAAATTGGTGACAGGATAGTATCTCAGACGGAAAAGATGTCTCATAGTGCGACTGGTATTTTGAAGACAAAGACTGACAGTGCTATGGTCAATATTTACCATGTCAAAGAGATACTCATTGTTACGATATTCGTGACCCTGATTTTCAGTATTATGGGGGCCGTAAGATTGATCAGGTCCGTTACACGTCCGGTTAAAGCTCTTGTAGGTGCAACAAGAAAAATCTCTTCAGGAGAATATGGTACTACCATTAGTTACAAGGATAAAACCGAATTCGGAGAGCTTGCCGAAAATTTTAATGTAATGAGCAGAGCGGTCAAAAAGGGGTATGAAAAAATTCATAGGGAAATAGCGGAGCGAAAACAGACAGAAGAGGCCCTTGTGAGTTCGGAGAAATTTCTCCATACAATATTTGACAGTATTCTTGATCCCTTTTGCATAATTGACAGAGACTTCAAAGTAATCAAGCTCAATGAGGCCTACGCAAATATAAAGAAATTAAGTATGCAGGATATCATTGGACAAAAATGCTATGAGATTTTTGAAGGCAGAAACAGGATTTGCCGTGAATGTATTGTAGCAAAAACGTTTCAGTCTCTTGATCCGTGTGCAAAGGACAGGAAACTGGAATTTGATGATGGTACCAGGATATGGCTGGACATATATACGTACCCTATTTTTGATGAAGACGGAAAAGTGTCGCATGTGGTTGAGTACATAAGAGACATTACTGACCGTCAGCTTGCAGAAGAGGCCGTCAGGAAAAGTGAAGAGAGGTACATGCTTTCTGCACAAGGGGCAAATGACGGGCTTTGGGATTGGGACATGAAATCCAATGTGATATATTTATCTCCTCGCTGGAAAACTATGCTTGGATATGAAGATGGAGAAATTTCTGACAGCCCGGAAGAGTGGTTAGGTCGAATACATAAGAAAGAAAGAATGCAGGTAGAGGCTGAGATTTCAGCACATATTGGCGGCCATACTTCTCATTTTAACAATGAACACCGTATCAAGCATAAAGACGGAACATATCGCTGGGTATTAAGCAGGGGACTGGCAATCCGCGATGCTCAGATTAATGCATATCGTATGGCAGGTTCCATGACTGACATTACGGAGAGAAAGATGGCTGAAGAGCAGTTAATGTTTGATGCACTGCACGATTCACTTACAGGGCTTCCGAACAGGGCGCTATTTATGGACCGTCTGGGTCATGCCGTAAGCCGTGAAAAAAGGAATAAAGACTATTTGTTTGCTGTGTGTTTTCTGGATATGGACAGGTTTAAAGTGTTGAATGACAGTCTTGGTCATACAGTAGGTGACAAACTGCTTATCGCAATTGGTGAAAGACTTGAGGAAAGCCTCCGTCCTGACGATACTGTTGCACGTCTGGGAGGGGACGAGTTCGCGATTCTTTTGGAAGACCTTAAGGACAACAACGAAGCTCTTCATATTATACAGAGGATACAGGACAAACTTGACCAGCCCTTCGGATTGAGCGGACAGGAAGTATTCACCTCAGCCACTATCGGCATAACCTTCAGTGCTACCGGGTATGATGATCCTGAACATCTTGTGCGTGATGCTGATATTGCCATGTATCATGCCAAGTCCAAGGGCAGTGCTTGTTACCAGGTGTTTGACAATAATATGTATGATAGTGTTGTTGCACAGCAACAGTTGGAAACAGACCTCAGACAGGCCGTAAACCAAAAAGAGTTTACTTTGTATTATCAGCCAATTGTTTCTGTGAAGACTGGAAGGATTCATGGATTGGAGGCACTTATTCGCTGGAACCATCCCGTGAAAGGACTCATACCTCCTTTTAAATTTATTCCAACCGTAGAAGAGACCGGTTTGATTGTAGAGCTTGGAGACTGGATTCTCGAAGAGGCATGTAAGCAGTTGAGCATCTGGCAAAAGCAATTCCCGGCTGAGGAGCCTTTATCTATCAGTGTCAACATATCAAGCAAGCAGCTTACCTCGGCATTTATCAGACATTTAAAAGAAGTTCTTGAAAGGATGGATGTTGCTCCTAACAGTTTAGTAATTGAAATTACCGAGAGCATGATAATGGATAATCCTGAAATCGTGGCGCCTCTCCTTCTTCAAATAAAGGAGATGGATGTTCAGCTGCATATGGATGATTTCGGCACAGGCTATTCATCTCTAAGCTACCTGCACCGCTTTCCTCTTGATGTGCTGAAAATTGACAGGTCATTTGTAAGCAGAATCGGAGCACAGGATGAAAACCTTGAAATAATCAAGGCTATTACCACACTGGCCCACAGTCTTGAGATGGAGGTAGTTGCTGAAGGCGTTGAAACAGAAGAACAGCTTAAACAGCTGAAAGAACTTAAGTGTGAATACATGCAGGGATATTACTTCTCCAAACCAATTGATAAAGATCAGATGGAGATGTTACTGGAAAAGAGTCAGTTTGACATAATGATTTATCTCACCCATCCTTCCAATAACTGATAATTGAGGGGATTCATACTGGACTGGTTTTATGATATCCGGACAGGGGAACAACTTCCTAATCTTATATTACTATGGTGTGTTTCTCTGTTATTCCAGAATGTTGGAAAAATCAGCGAGTGAATTAAAGGCGGCCCTTACGTTTGCAAGCAGAGCAAGTCTGTTGTCTTTAACCTGCGGGTCTTTATCCATGACCAGAATGGTTTCAAAAAATTGATTTACCGGTTTCTCAAGATTGAAAAGGGATTTGTAATTTGATGAAACTAGATTACTGGCCACCTCATTTGTAGTTTTGCATAAATCCAATTCGGCACTTTCTTTAAGCAGCGCTTCGTTTAACTGCCCAGGCTGTTCTTTCGCCAGTATATTGCTGACCCGCTTTGCAGCAGCCAGTAGAGCAGGGAATTCCGGGGATTTTTTAAACTCCGATAAAACATTAATTCTGTGTTTAACATCATTAAGAGTAATAGTTTCAGTGGACAGGACTGCCTTTATAAGATCATGGCTGTAACCCTGTGCCTGAAAAATGCCTTCAAGTCTCTGAGAAAAGAACTGCACAATATCCTTTGTCAACGCTGTCCTTTTTTCTTCCGAATGATCAAGCTGCTTCAGGGCCTTGCTTATGAGTTTATTGAGAGTAAAGGGGTAATCGCCGTCTTGCAGTATGTTAATAATACCGGCAGCCTGTCTTCTTAAAGCAAAAGGATCTTCAGAGCCCGACGGTATCATTCCAAGATGAAAAAAAGATGCAATGTTGTCTATTTTATCTGCAATTGAGACCAGTGTTCCTATCTGACCTGAAGGTAGGGAGTCTCCCGAAAATTTTGGAAGGTAGTGCTCATGAATAGCTGAAGCGATGTCTTTATCCTCGTCTGAGTTTAGAGCGTAAGTCATCCCCATATAGCCCTGCAGTTCAGGGAATTCACCCACAACGCCGGTTACAAGGTCTGCTTTGCACAACATTGAGGCTCTTGTGAGTTTTTCTTTCAAAGGGAGATTGAGTTCGTCAGCAAGGAAAGAACACACTGATGATATTCTGAGGACTTTATCGTGAACGCTTCCGAGTTTTTCCTGGAAGGTCACTGTCTTTAACTCATCTACATAATTCTGCAAAGGCTGCTTCTGGTCTTCAATGAAATAGAAACGTGCATCCTCAAGTCTTGCCCTAAGTACACGCTCCGCCCCTATTTTCACTGTATCGTTGACGTCCTGATTCATGTTGCTGACAACTACAAATGTAGACTTCATTCTGCCTTCATCGTCTTCCATTGAGAAATACTTCTGGTGGTTCTTCATAACAATTATGAGCAGTTCCTTGGGCAGGTCAAGATACTTGTCCTCAAAATTGCCCAGTACTGCGGTTGGATGCTCAACGAGATTTGTTACATGATTTAAAAGATCTTCGTCTTCATGGATTTTACATCGGGCGGACAACTCAAGCTTTTTTATTCCTTCAGTAATTATGCTTTTCCTTTCACTGGAATCAGCTATAACATGATTCTGTTTAAGTGAAGGCAAATATGATGATGGCTCGTTAATTTTGATAAAAACCGGGGACAGAAACCTGTGGCCGTATGTAATATTACTGCTTTTTATAGAACCCAGTTCAAAAGGTATAATATCTTTTCCCAGGATTGCAAGAATCCACTGTATAGGCCTGAAATATTTTAACGGGCTGCTGCCCCACCTCATCGACTTGGGAAGCTGAAGTGATGTAATCAGTACTGGCAAGGCTTCTGACAGGACGCTTATTGTTGATCGGCCCTTTTTTTCTACAGTTGCTGAGACATATTCACCGCGCTCCGTGCTTTTTATGACCAGATCTTCTACCTCGATATTAAGAGATTTGGCAAATCCCGTTGCCGCCCTGGTAGGTTTGCCGTCTGAATCATATGCAGCTTTTTTGGGTGGCCCAAGTGACTCTATAGTTCTGTCTTCCTGTTGTTCGGCGACATTATCAATGAGTAATGTTAATCTCCTGGGCGTGGCGTATTCTGCTATCTCTCCATATTCAATCGATGACTCATTTAAGAGTTTGGTGAGAGCATCTTTAAGCAGGGAGATCCCTCCGGTAACAAACCTGGCTGGTAATTCTTCCGATCCTATTTCAATTAATAACTGTTTCATGTCTAATAAATAATTTTAGTAGTTCGAGCTATATCAATCGTTCAGGTTATTGGAACGATTCATTTTATCATTTCTTAAGTAACGGGAACTCCATCTCCTCACGCAGTTTCAGGTATCCCCGTGCGCATTTTCTGGCCAGGTTCCTTACTTTTGCTATGTAGGATGTCCTTTCTGTGACGCTTATAGCTCCCCTTGCATCAAGCAGGTTGAAACTGTGCGAGCATTTAAGGCAGTAATCATATGCAGGAAGGACCAGGTCCTGTTTGACCAGACTTAAAGCTTCCTTTTCATATTTGTCGAAGAGAGCGAAAAGAAGTTCCGTATCAGCAGTATCGAAATTGTATTTTGAAAATTGGACTTCTGTTTCATGATGGATATCACCGTATGTGATATCTTTGTTCCATTTCAGGTCATAAACATTGTCCACCTCCTGCAGGTACATGGCAATACGTTCCAACCCGTATGTGAGTTCAACTGATACCGGATTCAATTCTACCCCACCCACCTGCTGGAAGTAGGTGAACTGGGTTACTTCCATTCCGTCCAGCCATACCTCCCATCCAAGCCCCCATGCTCCAAGAGTTGGTGACTCCCAGTCATCCTCTACAAACCGTATATCATGCTTACGAAGGTCAATATTTATTGCCGTCAGGCTTTCCAGATAGAGGTCCTGTGTGTTTGGCGGCGATGGTTTAAGGATGACCTGGTATTGATAGTAATGCTGAAGTCTGTTAGGGTTTTCACCATATCTGCCGTCCGTGGGCCTTCTTGAGGGTTCCACATATGCGGTTTTCCATGGCTCGGGGCCGAGTACTCTGAAGAATGTTGCCGGGTTAAAAGTACCGGCACCGACTTCAATATCATAGGGCTGATGTATGACGCATCCCCGTTCAGACCAGAATGCATGGAGTTTCAGGATTAAATCTTGTAAGTGCAATTTATTAAATTATCTTCTATAAAATTAAGGTTCTGTCTATTAAATTGTTGAAAATAAATCTTATAAGTAAGTAGCCCGGTTTGTCAAATTGAATGAGTAAATATTTAACAAATCCAGGGGATAAAAAGCTATTAATATCCATGGCCCGTTATGATAAGCATCATAGATAATAATGTTGTACAATGTATAATAAATTTAACGATATATTAAAGGAGGCAGCAAATGTTAGAGGAGAAGGTTCAGAGTGTTCTTGACAAAGTAAGGCCTATGCTGCAGAGAGACGGAGGTGATGTTGAACTGGTTGCTGTGCAGGATGATGGTATTGTAAAAGTCAAACTGACAGGAGCATGCTCAGGATGTCCCATGTCAACAATGACTCTCAAAAATGCGATAGAAGAAACTATAAAGAAGGAAATACCTGAGATTAAATCTGTAGAACAGGTTAGCTGAATAAGTCACTGACGATTTGCCGAATGAATAATGCCGGATTGCACTGTTGAAATAATCCGGAATAAACAATAGCATTCTAAAACCCGGAGAGAAGAATGGAACTTACAATTGTATGGTATCTCAGGATGAGTCTGATTTATTTTGTAGCAGGTGCGGTGATTGGATTAGGTATGATTTTGTGGCCCTCTGAATCGGGGATGTATACTCCTGTACATGCGCATCTGAACCTGCTTGGTTTTATGTCGATGATGATTTACGGTGTGGGGTATCATATTCTTCCGAAATTCAGCGGTCAGCACATCTACAGTCCCGCCATAATGAAGGTCCAATTCTGGATGGCCAATGCCGGTCTTATTGGTATGGCTGCAAGCTGGCCGTTCACCATGGGCGACTCATCATTTGCCGGTACCGTACTTATGGTATCAGCGATTTTATCATTAGGCTCCGTAGTACTTTTTGCCTTCAATATTATAAAAACAATCAAAGCGGTATAAATCAGAAAGCAGCTCTGTGAAGATTATAACAAACAGGCTGCTTTGCGCTTCTTATGATGCATATCATAGACCGATGTTATTTTATTTTATAAAGTAATTAAAAGAACAATAATAAAAAATATGTGGAGGACAAATGACAACTAAAAGTGAAGTGACAAAAGATTCTATAATTGGAGACGTGATAAAAACAGTACCTGGAGCGGAGGGTGTCATTAGAAAGTATTTTGGTTCCGGCTGTTTTACCTGCCCTGGACTGAATATCGAAACCATTGCATTTGGATCAACAATGCACAACGCCGACCCGGAAGTTATAGTCAACGAAATTAATAATCTACCGGAGGTTGACAGTGGAACATAATTGTCTGAATTGCGGTATTGCCAGCGATCAAGTTATATTGCTGTCCTGCAGTTTTAAAGGCGAAATGCTCTATGTCTGTATAAAGTGCCTGCCCATTCTCATTCAGGGATCGCATTAATAAAGTTTAATGTTTGCATTAATTCCCTGAAACTCTATTTATGACATTATTATAAACAGTTATATTTAGATCCGACCCAATTTTTAAACATATTTTCTTAAGATTAATGTTGTATAGTGAAAGCCGATAGTAAAACCTATGTAAAAATAATTTGTAAAAGATCTTGACAAGTTGGCATATATGTGCTAATTTGAATAATAACCATTCCTAGTTAATTACAAATAGTTATAATCATAAGTTGGGGAGGATTGAAATGGCAAGATTGGATGTTAGATGTAAAGTCGATTTGCCTGTAAATGTAATATTAGATAATAACGGAGGCAAGGGAATCACTGAAGCGAACACGAAATTTTCATCCCTGAGTCTCAGTGGGGGGTTTATAGACCTTAAACCTACGCTTGGTGATAATAAGGTTGTAGGCCTGAGATATAACCTCCCGAGACACGGTGAATTTGAAATACTGGGAGAAATATTGCGTTCTGAAAATGATGGGGTAGCAACAAGGTTTTACAATTTAAATAGAGACGCAAAATTAAAGCTGTGGGATTATATTAAAGAGAATTTGAATGATGATATTTCATGTCCTTATTGTGCAAAAGAGAATTCCCAAAAACTGAGGAAGTGTGACAGGTGTGGATGGAATCTGAATTTCTATTCTCAAGATTATATTATTGAGCATGAAAAAGAGTCTTTCGTTAACAGACTTGGTGACAAGAGTAAGCTGTTTTCTCTTGAGGATATGTACAAAGTGCTAAATTACGTTGATGTAGAGGTGCTGAAAATTGGAAAGAACTTTGATATCAACGAGGAGTTTGTAGGTTCCAGCAAAAGTATATTGAATGTGTTTTCGATGATTAGAAAAGTAGCTCCTACTGATATACCGGTACTTATTACAGGTGAAAGCGGTACAGGCAAGGAGTTAACAGCGATGGCAGTACATGAGCGTAGTCAGCGCAAAAACAAGCCGTTTGTTCCTATCAACTGTGCAGCCATTCCTGAAAACCTTCTTGAAGCAGAGTTGTTTGGACATGAAAAAGGCGCTTTTACCGGGGCCTACACCAATAAAGTCGGTAAGTTTGAGTATGCAGACGGCGGCACCATATTCCTTGATGAGATTGGAGAGCTGTCGCAAAGCCTTCAGTCCAAGCTATTAAGATTTCTGGAAGACAAAATTGTCGAAAAGATTGGGTCTAACAGCGGTAAAAAAGTGGATGTAAGACTGATTGCCGCAACAAATGCAGATCTTAAGCTTTCAATCTCAAAGGGTCTATTCAGGAAAGATCTGTTTTACAGGCTGGATGTTTTTAATGTAGCTCTCCCTCCAGTCAGGGACAGGGGTGAGGACAAGATCATTTTGGCCAGGTACTTTTTAAACAAGTTTTCCAAGGAAATGAATGTGAGCAAAACATTTTCTATTGAATCTGTAAATGCTGTCAAGAGTTATGACTGGCCTGGAAATGTCCGGGAAGTGATCAACAAAGTCAGAAGAGCAGTCGTAATATCTATGGAATCGATAATTATGCCATCTGATCTTGACCTTGATGTCCCAGCCATGGATATGGAGTCAGTGACGTCACTAAAGGAAATTCGATACTCAATTGAAAAGCAGAAACTGATTGAGGCGCTAAAACACTGCAATAACAACATTTCAAAAGTTGCAAGAGTGCTTGGAATCAGCAGGCCGTCAGTATATAGCTTGAGGAAGAAATACAATATTTAGTTTCTTTTCATAAATAAGTATTCTAAGTTGTAATGAGTGTAAAAAATGGCGCATAGTGTTAAGGAAGTTGACACTATGCGCTATTCTATTGTCAGAGGTCATTGCCTAACCCCTTAGAAAGAAAGCAAACTATTGTCAGGCATATTAATTGCTTTTTCTAGTAGTAAGTACTGGAGGATGCAATGATGAATAAAGTATCAGGAGCGATTAATTCTATTCTGGGAGAGTCACCGTTTTTTTCCGAATTGTCAATTAAGGAAAGAGAAGATATTATCAGTGATTTATTATGGACATATCCCGAATTGAATGAGCAGTCAAACACTGAAGATGAAATAGGCTATGAAGCAAGCTGGTTTATGAGACGTAATTATTAAGCTGCTATCTTAAAATAACGTTCTATTTGTCTTCAGCCTGGTTAACTCTATGTGCTATGAACATGTTAGATATTAAATAATATTGTTGACTTAACTATGAAAAATAGAATAGAATCAAACCTGAATAATTTTAACAGGGACTCTTCAAATCTCAGGACTTCATACTAAAACGAAATGACTGTACAACTGTTCATAATTATCTTCTGGGATGAAGCAGACTATTGAGCTTATATAAATAGTGTCACTATCAAATATTATCTCTCCTATCAACCCCATTTTTACCATTTATCGAACTCTTTTTATTTCTCTAACTGTTGACATTTACTGTTTTTATGTTTTAAAAAATATAACATGAGAAAAGCCTTAATATTGACATTTCTGATAGCATTTAGTATATGTTACAGTGAGGCGTCAAAACATACGGCTGTTCAGGGGATTCGTTATTCAACATATGACAGCTATACTAGAGTTGTTGTAGATATTAATGGCTCTGTAGAGTACACTCAGAACCGTATATCAAATCCCGACAGACTGTTTTTTGACCTGAAAAACTGTTCTTTATCCAGCAGCATTAAACCACGCCTGGTTATTGAAGACGGACTCCTGAAGTCAATTCGTATAGCGCAGAATACTCCCGATAATGTCAGACTTGTATTTGACGTTAACAAGCTTAACAAGTACTACTCTTTCATGCTCGAGGAGCCTAACAGACTGGTTATAGACATATATTCAGGGGAGCAAAAGCATCCATCTAAGGTAAAGAGTGAGGGTAGCCGCAAAAAAAGTCCGATTAGTACCCCGAAGAGATTTAAAGGAGTCAGGACAGTAGTAATTGATCCTGGTCATGGGGGCAAGGACCCTGGAGCAATAGGGCCGGGAGGTTTGAAAGAGAAAGATGTAACACTTCAGGTTAGCAGGAAACTTGGAAAACTGCTGGAAAAGAAACATAATCTGAAAGTTGTATATACAAGAAAAAAGGACAAGTTTGTATCTCTTAACGGCAGGACTCATATAGCCAACTCCAAGAAGGCGGACCTGTTTATTTCCGTTCATGTTAATGCCAGCAGAAAAAGCAGTGCAAAAGGGATTGAGACATATTTTCTTAACTGGACAAATAACAAGGAGGACATGAGGGTTGCTGCCAGGGAGAATAAAATATCTTTTAAGAAAATGAAAAAAGTTCAGGACAGTACGCAGTATATTCTGCAGGAGCTTGCAAGAAAAAATAAAAATGAAGAATCCATGAGGCTTGCCCACACAGTCCAGAATTCAATGGTACGTACGATGAAAAAGAAATACAGCAGGATTGATGATCTGGGTGTGAAGTTCGCAATGTTTTATGTTCTGGTTGGTGCGGAAATGCCTTCGATACTGGTTGAGGTGTCTTTTATCAGCAATAAGATTGAGGAGAAGAGGCTGAAAACAGATGAATATAAGAGTAAATTAGCTGAGGCAATTGCGAAGGGAATTAACGCCTATATTACAGAGTCAACATTGATAGTGAATTATGATCCTCAAGCCATTGCCGGAGGATAGCACAAATGTATTTTATACGATCCTGTTGATGTACCGTCTTCTTTGTCCCGGAGAAGCTGTTTCCATATTATCATATCTGACAAAATTAAAATGAATGTTAATAGTGGAGTTAATACTTGAATAGTCATTACATATTAAAGGGCGGTTTTGTGATTGACGGGAAGGGCCCTCAATCTGTTCCGTTTAAAGCGGATGTTGCTATTGAAGATGACAGAATCAAGGCCATAGGTGATCTTTCGCATATTAAAAATGGAAAAGTAATTGATGTAAAAGGTATGTTTGTATGTCCGGGGTTTATTGATGCTCATGCCCATTCGGATTTTGTAATGCTTGCAGACGGAAGGGCAGAGGCAAAGATATGTCAGGGAATTACAACTGAAATCAACGGGAACTGTGGAATGTCTGCAGCTCCTTTATACGGAGCTGCGCTTGAACAGCGTCAAAAAGATTTTGCAGAGCTGGATATTAAGGAGCGATGGAATACATTTGCGGAGTATTTTTCTCTTATTGAAAGGCGCAGCATTGCTGTCAATTTAGTTACATTGACAGGGCACGGGAATGTGAGGGCATCTGTTGCAGGATATGACAACAGGGTAATGACGTCTGATGAAATGGAGCAGGCAGTCACATTGCTGCGGGAGAGTTTTATGTCTGGATCACGGGGGCTTTCAACGGGCCTGATCTATCCACCTGGCATTTATTCCGATACTGATGAGATTGTATCGCTGTCGCGCGAAACTGCGATACATGGCGGTATTTATACGACCCACATGAGAAGTGAGGGAGACCGATTGGTAGAGTCTGTTGATGAAGTCCTAAAAATTGGCAGGGAGGCCGGAATCTCTGTTCACATTTCCCACCTGAAAACGAGTGATGAAAAGAACTGGCATAAAATTGATACAGTACTGGGCAGAATAGCTCATGCAAATAAGAGAGGTATAAAGGTTACCTGTGACCGGTATCCCTATATTGCATCCAGTACAGACCTTGACGCGGTTCTGCCTGCATGGGCATTTGAGGGAGGGAATAAGAAGGAAATGGAAAGATTAACCACGGGGCGTAAGGAACTGGCCAGGGCGATTATGGAAGAACATCCCGATACATCGATATGGGACAAGGTAGTTATTTCGTCAGTGCTGTCCGAAAAAAACAAATGGATGGAGGGGAAAAGTATATTAAGCCTTGCCGGGTCGCTGAATAAAAATGAGCTGGAGTGCTTATTTGATGTTCTTACTGAGGAGAATTTAAGTGTGGGAGCCATATTTTTCACAATGAACGAGGATAATTTAAGAACGATACTTAAGCAACCCTATACTATGATAGGGTCTGACAGTACGGCAAGAAGCTTTAACGGTATTTCTGCCACGGGGAAGCCGCATCCCAGAGGGTTTGGGTCCTTCCCGCGAATCCTTGGGAAGTATGTCAGGGACCAGAATGTTCTGACAGTAAGTGAAGCTGTATACAAAATGACCGGGCTGCCGGCCGGAGTATTCAAGATAAAGGGGCGAGGAGCGGTCTCCGAAGGCTTTTTTGCAGATATTGCAGTTTTTGACCCTGGAAAAATAAATGATACATCTGAGTTTGATGATCCTTTTAAAAGGCCTGATGGAATGCATTATGTATTTGTAAATGGTACGCCTGTAGTGCTGGATTGTGAAGTAACAGGGGAAATGCCGGGGAGAGTACTATAGCTAATTTACAGATTATGAATTATTAATTACGAACTGCTTTTACTGTATCCAATTAATTCTGGAAGCTGGTAGAATGTCACATACTAGGATATGAAATCAGAATGGTTTTAACTATAGGGCCCTTTATCACAGCCCTTTGTCTCTCATTGCTTGAGATCTACAGGGTTGATGAAGGTGATCGGGTAGAGATGAGTGTTTCTTAATCTTAGTATGATTCTTGAGCCCGTCCGTTATTATTGCGTATATTCATGATATAAATCATGGTTAAAGATATACAGACTGTGTAAATTGTCCTATAGGTGTCTTAGCTCAAATAAAGGGGGTTTAAAATGTTTGGTCTTAATATGAGAATGAAAATGATGCTGATTGCTGGATTAGTTGTTACTCTTGTGG
>PIVU01000276.1 GCA_003354025.1 Nitrospirota bacterium | reverse complement strand
GGCACTGTTGACAAGTTGAAGGGAATTTTCGGGAAATAGGAAAGACAGGATACGAGGGTTCAAGGATTCAAGGGGCCGAGGGTCCAAGTGAAAAAGAAACCTGTCTGACTCATGCACTGTAACCCTACAGATATAAAAACTCTCAGCTTAATTCTATTTTTTATTTAATCTGTGTACTAGAACCCTCGACCCCTTGAATCCTTGGACCCTATTCTTTATAAAAGCACCGCTGCCTGCTCTGCCAGCGCTGACCGTGCACTGTGTTTCATATTCAAATAACAGAAGTTCTCTTCCTGAATGAATCTGTTAATAAGATATGCCAGCCCGTTAGATGCAGCATCCAGAAAGGGTGAGTCGATCTGCTCAAGGTCTCCTGTAAATATAACCTTTGTTCCTTCACCGCAGCGAGTGATGATAGTTTTTACATCAAGGGGTCTGAGGTTCTGGGCTTCATCAATTACCAGGTAGCGTCTAGGCAGGCTTCTGCCCCGAATATATGTCAGGGGTTCAATATGGACAAGCCCTGATTCTATCAGGTAATCGGAGCTTCTGTAATCAGTATCTTTTTCGTCAATGTGCTCGTCAGAGGTACCGACGATTACATCAAGATTGTCATAAATTGGCTGCATCCAGGGCTGCAGTTTTTCCTGTATGTCTCCGGGCAGAAAACCCATATCATTTCCAAGGGGTACAATAGGCCGTGCAACCATGACCTGCTCGTACGTTTTGGAATAATCGGAGGATCCGTTTTGTGCTGATTTGGTGACGAGGTGCAGGCCTGCGGCAACTGCTAGAAGTGTTTTTCCGGTCCCGGCCCTTCCTGTTAGTGCTACAACATCCACGTTCGGTGAAATGAGGGCGTCTATTGCGCATTCCTGTTCAACATTTTTGGGCGATATACTCATTACGGAACGCTGTCTGCGAATGAGCTCCATTTTATTTTCTCCATACACCCTGAATATTTTATCCCCTGCCATGAGATACCTGACTGACCTGATATCACTTTCATGGCCGTTATCATCCATCATGGATCCATATTTCTCAAATACAGTGGTCTTGTCCTTTAAATAGTCCTGGGTATCAATGCCCATTGTATCGGCCTTGATCCTGACCGACGTGTCTTTTGATACCAGGATAACCGGCTTCGTATTGTCATGATTGAAAGCAAGAGAAACAGCTGTTGATATAATGCGATTGTCGTTTGATGGTTCCGTCATATGTGATTTGTTTTCAATTACAACACGCAGTGATCCGCCTTCAGGCAGTTCTACTCCCGCAGAAAGTTTCCCCTGGGCCCTGAATGAATCTATTAGTCTCAGGGCATGTCTGGCAGAGTAGGGGATTTCACCGTTTCCCCTCTTGAGCTTGTCCAGCTCTTCAATAACAGTAATTGGTAAGACTACATCGTTGTCCGCAAAGTACAGAATAGCTTCGGGGTCATGAATCAATACGTTTGTGTCCAGAACAAATATTTTACCCATGATTATCCTCCTTATTCTTGAACTGAAGTAGAGTTCGCATATGACCGTGTTTTATCGTTGGATTTTTTATTAGCATAGCATTTACTCATCCCAATTCTCTTATCGGCGGATATGGGGAGGAAATTTAGTTGTGAATGTATTATATTGATAGATGTCTCAGCTCGGTTTTATGTTTCAATTCGATGAAGAAGTCCTCAGGCAGTACCTTGAGAAGGCCTCGGGCAAGGCTGTATCTCTTGTTGTTACGGACAACAGCATCAGTGTTTTGTCTTTTAAGGGAGACAGGAAGTCTGTTGCATTGAGGCTTCACCGGATGTTTCTTTCCGCTGATTATGCAGTTCTCGATGAGCTTGCGGAGTTTTTAAAAAACAAGAGAAAAAAGACGCCGCTTATCAGACAGTTTATAAGAGACAATACTCATTCAATAAAGCGTAAGCCCCCTAATAAGATTAGTATTCAATCGCAGGGGAAGCATTATGATCTGTTAACGATGTATGACTCAGTTAATGAGGAATATTTTGCTGGTAAAGTATCTGCTGATATTACATGGGGATCAATGAAGCCACGGCGGGCAGCAGCAAGAAGGACATTGGGCAGTTACAGCAGCCTTAGCAATACTATCCGTATTAACCCTCTTCTTGATTCAAAGCGGGTGCCAGGGTATTTTCTGGAGTTGATTGTTTATCATGAAATGCTCCATGCTGCCATCGGGATTGATAACGGAGCAAAGAGGCGCTCTCTTCATTCAAAAGAGTTCAAGCGGCGGGAAAAAATGTTTAAGCATTATGACAGGGCAATAGAGTGGGAGCGGAAAAGGCTGTAGAAAATGGATTAGACAGAATCTGGCTCTTGAAGTTGGTGTTGGTTGATTGCTGATGATTCTATGGCTTTTGTTGTCCTCGATTGATTTGCTATTAGTATTTTTATATTGTTTACCTGCTTCGCTACATAAATTATCATATTTAGGGGCCCTTTGATAAGCGTTTCCATAGGGCTTCGGGAAGTAGTGCGGCTGCTTTGTCCCTTGATATAATATTGTTTTCGCTTTCATCTGCGAGCAGGTTGTATTCTTTGACTTCATTTTTGAATCTGAGGAGTTCATCCAATTGTTCCGGTTTTCGAGGTCCGGGGATGATTGCGTGTACATGGGGTTGAGCGCATATCCACATGAGAATAACCGATACCTTGGGAATTCTGGATCCTGCGAGAAGGTCGTTTAGACGCTTGCGCCACATCAGGACTTTCAGGTCAGAAAAGTAAGGGTTTCTGGTCCTTATATCATTCTTTCCTATCCCCTCCTGTTCTTCCAGCTGCTTTCCTCTTACAAGGAGGCCCTGTTCCAGGGGTGAGACTATGCAGTTGATGCACTCTTTTTCTCCGTAATGCAGTACTCCGAAATTTCGATGCATAGGGTTGAAATGTACCTGGTGGGGAATGTTTTCCTCGCCGGAAAGGTAGTAGTGAACGTTCTGTTCTGAAAGGTTCCCAATGCCCCAATAGCGTATCAACCCCTCATTCTGGAGGTCCTTAAGTGCCCCTATGCTTTCGTTAACAGGGACATCGGGGTCAGGCCAGTGCAGCTGATAAAGGTCGAGGTAGTCTGTGCCCAGCCTGTCAAAACTCTCATAGAGCTGCTTTCTTAAATCATCGGGAGAGGCCCGGTGTTTGACTTTTCTTTCGTTCCAGACCAGGCCGCCTTTTGATGAGATGAAATACTCCTGCCTGTCAGTCTTAATGATTTTCTGCAGCAGCTTATCCGATTTGCCATGGGCATAAAATCCGGCAGTATCAAAGTGTCGTATATTGTTTTCAACTGCTGCATGGAGGACTTTCATGGAGTCTCTCTCATCGTGCGGCCCAAATCCTTCTCCTCCCATGCTCCACGTGCCGATCCACAGCCACGGAGTGTCGGAGTTTAACGGGTCTTTTGGTAAAAGTATTTTTGATTTATTCATATGTTTCTATCTCCGGTTTACAACCCAGGCCGTATCTATCATACAATGATCGGGCAAAAATATAGTCCAGCTGCTCAATGGAATCAGGATGAAAGCCGAATACTT
>PIVU01000555.1 GCA_003354025.1 Nitrospirota bacterium | reverse complement strand
AAGGCATTTATCGAAGTAACAAAAATGCCACTAGTCAATGAAAAGCTGAAGATAATATCCAGACATCAGCAAAGCCTGATAAATGAGAAGATCCGGATACAGAACCGCCTTAGAAAGCGGGTTCAGGAGGTATGTCCTGATATCCTGGAGTTTGGAACTACAGATAGCAAGAAGCTGTTGAGACTGCTGATAAAGTATCCTGACTTGAGCAAATATAAGAAGATAACGATGGAATCATTATTGAAAATAAAAATGATTGGAACGAAACAGGCTTCATTAATGATTAATGGACTACGAGATATACAATGCTATGAAGAAATGGCTGACACATATAAAACAATAATATCATCCGGTGCCAGACGCGTATTAGAGCTCAAAGAGGAAATTGAGATGTTGGACAGTAAGCTGGAAGATCTGGGTGAGCAGAGCCCTGAGGTTAAGCGATTAATAAGTATGTCAGGAGTAGGCACAAAACTATCGAGCCGATTAGTTGGAGAAATAGGCGACATCCATAGATTTGAAAGAGAAGATCAACTGGCTGTTTACTGTGGAGTGACCTGTATAAATGACGATTCAGGGAAAAGCAAGAAAGCAAGAGTTGTATACAAGGCAAATAGAATATGTAAGGCAACAATGATAAAAATTGCCGGCTGCACAATACGATCTGTTCCTGAGTCGAAGGCCTATTATGAGAAGAAACGTGCTGAAGGTAAAAAACATAATCATGCATTACGGTGTCTGGCCAGGCAGTTGATAAAAGTTGTTTTTAAACTGCTGAAAGAAGATCGTGACTACGTTATGAAGGAGGAAATAAAGAAGGCTGCTTAGAAAATTAACTTGATTTTTTAGATGGGAAGTTCAGG
>PIVU01000554.1 GCA_003354025.1 Nitrospirota bacterium | reverse complement strand
GAAGATTGATGGAGACCGGAGTTTCCATTGAATCTCCGATTGGTGCATTATCGACCATTGAACCACGAATCGCCGCGAAGGGGGCGACGAAGTCTTCTGGTGCGGTAGTAACACACATTGCTGCCAACATGGTGGCGATCGCGAAAATGTTTTTCATTGCTGTATTCATCGTTGATATATTGTTTATACTACAAAGAGTGAGATCGATGTCAAACCAAGGGATATTGAGAACGACATCCGCCCAGTTACATGGTACGTACCAAATTCTTCCTCCTCCACCCTGGGGGGACTCATTCAGTGGATATTTTGCAGACACCTTCGCGGGTTATTATTGCCCATAGCGTCAGCTTCATGCCAAAAAGACAAATGCTAAGATGATAGTTCTCACTTTTTAGTGATATAGTATCAAACGACTTCTGAATGAAAAAGAGTCTACATGAATCGATAGATGAATAGACACAAATTCAAATGTAATTTTATTAAAAAAATCAATGCTGTCTGTTGCCATCTGTTACACATAGCTCCTTTATTGCCACGCATAACCAACAATAAATTCGCATCCCCAATAGTAAAAAATTGGCATGAGTGTCATAAGCATACGAATATTGTGAACACCGCCGGTATGGTTGAGTATAACCGACTTCAAATTGGAGCAACTCCAGATTACGAGTTGTTCAAAAAATCAATTGCAAATTTTCTTGCTCTTATCTTCGAAGCCTTTTTCTGCAAAGACCCCTCACAATTGAAGTGGATAAAAGGTTATTCAGTAATTCAGTCCAAAGTTTCACTTTTCTTGTTGGATCTTATGTATTCATTTTCCTCGAGCCGATTCACCTTGTCAAAGACAACGTAGTCTAAAGAGTCAGA
>PIVU01000070.1 GCA_003354025.1 Nitrospirota bacterium | reverse complement strand
GAAAAAGTTGATTCTATTGACCGTGCACTTTCTCTAATGGGTATGAGTAATTTCAACAAGATAATCCTGGCATCATCCCTGAAGGAGACACTAGGATCCAGTTATCCGGGAATTGAAAATTTCTGGGACCATTCGATGGCTGTTGCTACTATTGCCAATCATATTGCAATGAAAGTCGGATATGAATCACCTGAGTCAGCATACACCGCAGGCCTGTTCCACGACTGCGGTGTACCTTACCTCATGAAGAAATATAAAGACTATCAGGAAATCAGCGATTTTGCGCTAGGAGTAGTCAGTTCTCAGGCACTATCAGGTGCAACAAAATCAATCATTGGCATAGAGGATGAACGCTACAAAACACATCACTGTGCCGTTGGATATATTGTCGCCAAATCATGGAATTTATCACCCCATGTCCATCAATCCATATGGTATCATCACTATGTACATCTCAATGTACACGTAACTCCGGAAACAAAAAGACTTTCGGCCATACTATTACTGGCCGATTATATAGGGACGCACATTCTTTTTCTAAGCGGAGGCAAATGCCCTGTAGAGCCGGAATCTGAATGGTCAGCAGCCCATAAAGATATCCTGTTAGAGATTCATCTTCAGGCAGAGGATATTAAAGATTTAAGAGAAGACATGGTAGACAAAATAATGGCAGCAGTCTAGCACCAAACTACTATCAAATACCAAGGCCCCTTTCTCAGGGGCTTTTTTATTTTTCACAATCTATTCATTTTCAGGTGCAGATCTCTTATTTATGCCTTATAATGTAATTGTGGTAGATGAGAGACGAACATTTGACCGTGTGTCCGTAGATCGAACTATAAGTATTCAGCTCTCTGACGGCTCCAGTGTTAAAGCTAGAATGATTAATATATCAGAAAAGGGGCTGGCAATTCTGTACGGAGCATCTGCACAAGTCGGAGCAGTATTGTCTCTTAGATTTGCCCTCTCTTATAAAAGTGTAGTTCACGATATAAGCATAAAGGGCACAGTAAAGCACTCCTTCTTCAAAGGGACCAGTTACTGCATCGGATTGGTGTTCAAAGACCCTGATGAGAAAAGTCTGGAGAATATTCGGTCATTTATCCAGTATAAGCAGTCGAGGATAACTGTGTAGCAAATTCGTTTGCTTCCCCTTGCAGATGTAAGCAACAGATCATCGTTTATCAATGGCCCGCCCTCTGTTAACAAGAGCCTTTGAGCTGTATCAGTCTATAATAAATTATAGACTGATGTCCTGCACGCTTTATCAAAGCCTTTACATTAAACCACTTAGATTGTTAAAATTTCCTCTGGAGGAAATAATGCAAAAAGTACCTATGACGCCCGCTGGGCATAAGATGATTAAAGATGAACTTGCTGATCTGTTGAAAGTGCAGAGACCTGCAAACGTGCAGGCAATTGCTGAAGCAAGAGCACACGGAGACTTATCTGAGAATGCTGAATATCACGCTGCTAAAGAAAGACAGTCATTTATTGAGGGACGCATCCAGGAACTGCAGTCGAAGCTGGCACTGGCCAATGTAATAGACCCTGCTATGATTAATCAGGACACTATCGCTTTCGGAGCTACAGTATCTCTTATGGATGTGGATACTGATGAAGAAAAAAAATATATGCTCGTCGGCCCTGAAGAGGCTGATATTAAGGCGGGAAAAATATCCATTCATTCGCCTATAGGCAAAGCTCTCATAGGCAAGAGAGAGGGTGATGAGGTAACTGTTAAGGCACCTGCCAGAACAATCGAATACGAAGTATTAGAGATAAAATTTGAGTAGATTATTCAAAGCTTCCATAGTCGAAAATAAACAGCTCATAAAGAACCACTTTCTCTTAACCCTACATCCGTCAACTAAACTCAAGAAGCCCAAACCAGGGACTTTTTTCATGCTCTCTGTTGATAGCAGTCTTGATCCTTTACTCAAAAGACCTATCAGTCTTCACCGCTGGCTTGGCAATGGGGATTTTCAACTACTATATAGAGTTGTGGGAAAAGGCACTGACATACTTAGCCGGAGAAATCCAGGAGATAAACTTGATGTCATCGGACCATTAGGCAATGGTTTCTCAGTTTCCAGAAAACATGGGGAACCTCTGCTGATAGCTGGTGGATTGGGCATTGCTCCGGTCTTTGGACTTGCAGAGACTCTGCACTCCAAAACTCCGCCCCTTCTCTTTTATGGTGCAAGAACAGCAAAAGAAGTTCTATGCATTGACCAGCTTCAGTCACTTGGCATAAATCCAATAATTGCTACCGATGATGGTACTCTAGGTAAAAAAGGCAATATATTAAATGTATTAAATAAATTTATCACTCAAAACCCAAAACTCAAAGATCAATACGCTATATACGCCTGCGGGCCTGAGCCCATGCTAAAGGCGGTTTCGACTTTTGCAGTCAAAAACAATATGAAAGCATTCATTTCTCTTGAAAAGCATATGGCGTGCGGTGTTGGTACTTGTCTTGGATGTGTAGTTAATACAACAAAGGGTCATAAACGTGTTTGCAAAGAAGGACCGGTTTTTCCTGTTGAAGATATTGTATGGTAAAGCATTTTATAGTAATTCATAATCATTAATTTGCAATTAAAATAACTATGGCTAAAAAAACTCCAATTAATCTCAGAGTTAATCTGGGCAAATTAAAATTAAAGAACCCTGTCATGACTGCATCAGGCACCTTTGGCTACGGGAAGGAGTACTCAGAATTTTTTGACATTAACAAACTGGGTGCGATTGTTGTAAAGGGTATATCCCTTAAGCCAATGAAAGGCAACCCTTCTCCCAGGATATGTGAAACTCCCTCGGGTATGCTGAATGCCATAGGATTGCAGAATCCCGGCTTAAAGGGTTTTATGAAACAACAACTTCCTTTCCTTAAAACTCTGAAGACAAAAATCATAGTCAATATTCTCGGTAACTCTGTTGATGATTATATTGAACTTGCTGAAGCCATGGAATCAGTTGGCGTTGATGCAGTTGAGCTCAATGTCTCCTGCCCCAATGTAAAAAAGGGCGGTATAGCTTTTGGTACCGAACCCTTTGCATTTGAAGAACTTATCACAGAAGTACGCAAGAGAGTAAAAGTACCTCTTATAACTAAACTCTCTCCTAATGTTACAGATATAAAACAGTTCGCAAAGATTGCAGAAGATTCCGGATCTGACATGATCTCACTCATTAATACTATTACAGGCATGAGCATAGACATTCGAACCAGGCGTCCCCGCATTGCCAATATCACCGGTGGACTTTCCGGGCCTGCAATTAAACCGGTTGCTGTGAGAATGGTTTGGGAATGCAGCAGGACAGTAAAAATCCCGATTATCGGAATGGGTGGTATAATATCTCCTGAGGATGCAATTGAGTTCATCCTTGCAGGAGCAAGTGCAGTAGCCGTAGGAACAGGCAACTTTATTAATCCCGCAGCAACGATAGAAATTATAAAGGGTATTAAATCCTATATGTCAACTGAGGGAATTACCTCAGTAAATGACCTGACAGGAGCTATGAGATGCCTAAAAGACCGATTATAACTTTAACAACTGATTTTGGCCTCAAAGACACCTTTGTAGGTTTAATGAAAGGGGTCATACTCAACATTAATTCGGATGCTAATGTCATAGACCTCACGCACAACATTCAACGTCATAATATATTCGAAGCATCCCATACGATTGCAATGAGTTACAAGTATTTTCCACCGGCTACAATTCATATAGTAGTTGTAGACCCGAGCGTCGGCGGAGCTCAGCGGCCATTGCTGGTAGTAACGGAAGATCACTATTTCATAGGCCCGGACAATGGAATATTTACGTCCATTTTTAATGAATGCCAATCTAACTTCTTCAAGGTTTATCATATTACGTCATCGCACTATTTCCTGCCCATGAGCGGGCATACCTTTCATGGCCGTGACATTTTCTCACCAATTGCTGCGTGGCTCTCAAAGGGAACGGACTCAACAAAATTCGGAGAACTGATTAATGACTTTAATAGCATTCCTGTTTCAAAGCCGGTGTTATCTGACAATAAGCTGAATGGTGAAATAATATCCATTGATAATTTCGGCAATGCCATATCAAATCTGGCTACCGGACATTTATCGGAACTTTCACCAGGACAGTCAAAAGGGAATTTCAGAATTATCTATAATAGCAATGAACTTCCTCTCGTCAATTATTATGCTGAGCATGAGAGTCCTGATCTTGCTGCCGTTATCAACAGCTTCGGACATGTTGAACTCTTTAAATTTAAAGACAGCGCTGCAGATAAATTTGACATCAAGATAGGCGATAGTGTTATCATAACGCTCGGTTAATCCCATGCGTATACTACTAATTGGAAACTTTGCGCCTCCCTTTGAAGAAGAAAATCTTCACAACATATCCTTTTTAAAAAAACTGGAAGATAATGGTCATACATGTACAGTTATTAATATAGCACCTGCTCCTGCAACGGACAATCGTTTTATCAATTCTCCTTCACTATTCAGTTTTGTATTTAAAATGCTGAAACATGGAAGGCGTAAAGATGTAGTTCATGTCTCGACAAAGGGGTATCTGCGCCTCGGCCTGCTGAACATGATGTTTTCCGTTTTGATAGGTACTATTTACAGGGCAAAAACAGTGATTACCATCAATACTGAATTCTTCACTGTTCAGGGTCAGATGAGAAGTCCCTTCGGCGGAACACAGACGCTCCACACAGCCTTTTCCATGGCAAATAAAATTATCTGTACTGACAAAGATACATATGACGTTGCATCTGTGTACATGAAGAAATCGAACTTTGAACTAATACCTTCCTTTATTACTATTCCCGATGAGCTGATCAGAAGTGAAAGCATCTCGTTAAATAAATTAAGAGCGATGAATAAAACAGTAATCTTTTCAAATGTAAAATATCCTTCATTTATTTTTAATATTATTAAAGAGCTTGTTTTAGATAATCCATTTCCCTCTGATATTGGAATCGTCATTTCGATTTCTGAAAAACCGGCATCAAAGCTGAAGCGTGTCATTGAAGAGGCCGGCAAAGACATGCTTGACAGGATCTTTTTCATTGAAAATAACGACCTCAAGGCTGCAATGCTTGCCTATTCAAAGGCGGACACCGTTATTCGTCCACTTACATGCGATGGAATTACTTTCTTCGAGCACTTCGCAATATACGTAAGAAAATTGATTAAAGCCGATGACACTATCTATTCACATGGCGGATTAATGCTAATAAAAGAAGGTGACATTGCTACCAGGTGTGTCTCAATCATTAATACCGTATTATGTGACGATTCCGGTACAGATCCCGATGCAGCGCTGACAGACTCATACAATAAACTTATGCGTATTTATGAAGAATAGCATCAGCCCAACCTTGCTGTTTTAAACTTATTACTATTAATTTCAACAAGTTATCAATACCCCCTTCAGAATACTTGACAAATTTAGTAGACTTTTATAATTTAGAGTATGCTTAAGCTTTCCACAAAAGGTCAGTACGGTGTCAGGGCAATGTTTGAGCTTGCAAAAAACTATGATCAGGGACCGCTGACTATTAAGGAAATTGCAAACCGGCAGGACGTATCGGTCGCATATCTTGAGCAGTTATTAAACAAATTACGTAGATCAAAGCTGATCAAAAGCCAGAAAGGCCCGGGCGGTGGATATGCAATCAATAAAAAACCGGAAGAAATTAGTGTCGGCATGATATTAAATTCACTGGAGGGTCCTGTAGCTATTACTCAGTGTCTTGACCCGACAGCCAAGGGATGCAAACGTGTTGACGGATGTGTGGCACGCCTGCTATGGAAGTCACTGGGTGAAAAAATTGAAGACTTTCTCGATACGATTAATCTTGATGATTTACTAAAAGAGGAAATTAAATTAATGGGGTAATGGTATGTTACTTGCGGAGGCGCATAAATTGGATAACACGCAACCAAAATTCTTAAATGAACCTATAGAGACTGATGCAACCACAGATATTATATATATGATGTGTCCAATGCATCTGCTTACTTTAGAGGAGGAGGTTGCTGAAATCGAGACCGGCCAGACACTCTCTATACTGACCGATTATGACGGTGCGCTTGAAGATATACCGGAGTGGTGCGCAAAGACAGGCAATGAATTCCTCGGGGTATATGAAGAGGATGATCATTACAATTTCTATATCAAAAAAATAAAGGAGTCATGATGAAGAAAATATATATGGATCATATGGCAGTTAACCCTCTCCATCCTGAAGTCCTGGATGCAATGCTCCCTTATTTGAAGGAAAATTACGGCAACCCTATGAGCTTATACGAGTACGGGATAAAGGCACGTGAAGCCGTAGAAAATGCAAGGGCCTTAACTGCAGATCTAATTAATGCCCAGGCAAAGGAGATTATTTTTACTGCAAGCGGTGCTGAATCGAATAATTTTGCGTTAAAAGGCATAGCCTTTGCCCTGCAGAACAAAGGTAAACATATAATAGTTTCAAAAGTTGAGCACCATTCTATTTTAAACTCTGCACGATTCCTTGAAAAGCAGGGTTTTGCCGTCACGTACCTGCCTGTGGACAATGACGGACTCGTAAACCCTGAAGCTGTCAAAAAAGCAATAACAGATGAAACAATACTTATATCAATAATACATGCGAGCCCTGAAATCGGCACTATTCAGCCAATTGCTGAAATCGGTAGAATCGCAAAAGAACATAAAATCATGTTTCACACAGACGGAGTTGCGTCAGTAGGCAATATTCCCGTTGATGTCCAGTCTCTTAATGTAGACCTTATGACCTTTACAGCACACCAGTTTTACGGACCAAAGGGTGCAGCGGCTCTTTATGTAAAACAGGGTACGCGAATCGTACCTCTGATATACGGCGGAATCCAGGAGGGCGGACGCCGCGCGGGGACTGAAAATGTACCGGCCATTGTCGGTATGGGCAAAGCAGCGGAAATCACCAGGAAGGACTTGCAGAAACGTATAGATCACATAACACCGCTAAGAGATGAAATAATCAGCAGCGCCCTTAAGCTGGATAAAGTAATACTAACAGGTCATGCTGAAAAGAGGCTCCCGGGACATGCCAGCTTTGTCGTTGAATATATTGAAGGAGAAGCAATGCTTATGATGCTTGCCATTAAAGGTATTTTTTCGGCCAGCGGATCTGCATGCAGTTCAAAGGCCCTGAAATCTTCACCTGTCCTTATATCAATCGGTATACCTGTGCACCTGGCCCAGGGTTCGGTTGTTTTTTCTATTGGCGAAGGAACTACACAGGAAGATATAAACTTTTTTAAAGAAACGTTCCCTGCGGTAATATCTCGACTGAGAGAAATATCCCCTTATTCTGAAGGATGGGAAAATACGGAGGATTCGACATGTACAGTGAAAAAGTAATGGACCATTTTACAAATCCGAGGAATGTAGGTGTAATGGACGATGCCGACGGCATAGGAGAAGAAGGCAATCCAGTTTGCGGTGATGCAATGAAAATATTCATCAAGGTCAAAGATGATGTTATAACGGACATCAAATTCCAGACCTTTGGCTGTGCATCCGCCATAGCAGTGTCGAGCATGGTTACTGAAGTAGCCAAGGGCATGACTATTGATGAGGCAATGAAGGTGACAAAACAATCTCTTGCCGATGCTCTTGACGGTCTGCCTCCGCAGAAAATGCACTGCTCAAACCTGGGCGCAGACGCACTTCATAAAGCAATAAAGGATTACAGGAACAAGCAGGGGAAATAGATGCAGTCTATTTCCCTCGGCTACTCCCCCTGCCCCAATGACACATTTATCTTTTACGCCATTGTGCATGGCAAAATTAGCAGTAACCATGTGAAATTCGATGAAATCCTTCTTGATGTTGAAGCATTGAACCTGAAAGCGCTTAACACTGAGCTGGACATCACAAAGCTATCCTACCATGCGTTCGGACATCTTCGTGACAACTATTGTCTGCTGAGATCAGGCAGTGCTTTGGGCAGGGGATGCGGCCCTCTGGTTATTTCAAAAAACAGCTATTCCATAGAAGATCTCAAAAATAAAATAATTGCCATACCGGGCAGACTCACTACAGCATATATGCTGCTGCAGCTTCGTGACCCCTCATTCCAATTTGATCCTTCCCGGATACTGATAATGCCTTTTAATAAAATCATGGAGTCCGTTGCAACCGGTGAGGCAGATGCAGGATTAATCATTCATGAGAGCAGGTTCACATATTCCGGACTGGGACTGCAGAAGGTACTTGATCTTGGTGATTGGTGGGAGAAAGAAACTGGCCTTCCCATACCGCTTGGCGGAATAGCCGCCCGCAGATCACTTGGTAATGATTTAATCCAGGACATTGATTCACTGCTTAAACGCAGCGTACAGTATTCCTTTTTCAACCGAAATGAGCCTTTAGATTATATTAAACAGCATTCGCAGGAGCTTTCCAGTGACGTAGTCAATCAGCATATAGATCTTTACGTGAACGATTTTACCATAGACATAGGAGAAGAAGGCATTAGATCTGTGAATACATTTTTTGAGAGAGCTGAAGAAGCCGGCATCATACCAAAATCTCATCATACACTCTTTGTAAACTGATATAAACACTATCGCTTCGAAGGTATTCAAATTCGATCCCAGTAGCAAACTACATTCACCCTCAGTTATAATGCGGGTGTGAGCAATAAACTCCTGGCATCAATAGACATTGGAACAAACACCTTTCGCTTACTAATTGCAGAAGTCCATTCCAGTTCATCAAACCGGAAATACACCTTGAATGAAGTGTACTCCGAAAGAGTAATCACAAGACTGGGAGACGGCATTTCTGATAACAGGAGATTATCTTCCCGCTCAATTCAAAAGAGCATTGATACCCTTAGAAGATTCAGTCAACTTACATCACAGTACAATGTACATAAAACATCAGCAGCAGCAACATCTGCGTTAAGAGAGGCTGTTAACAGCAATGATTTTTTGGTCCCTGTCATGGAGGAGACCGGAATTAACATAAAAGTAATATCCGGTAAGCAGGAGGCTGAAATTACTGCTGCAGGCATGCTCATGGATTTCAATCTTAAGACACCTGCTCTTCTTCTTGATATAGGCGGAGGGAGTACTGAACTTATGCTGCTGGAACCTGCGTCTTTTGAAAGGAAGGGCACCTCGCCTTCTCTGGTGCACAGCTTTAATCTGGGTGTTGTTTATCTTGCAGGAAAATACATGAAGGAAGATCCGCCTTCCCGGAAAATGCTCTCTTCAATGAGAGATGAAATCTCTGCTATGGTAGAACTTTCAGGAAAGGCTTTTGTTAGTCAAATGTCCGATGAAACGGTCTTAGTCGGGACTGCCGGAACTGTAACAGCCCTTTCAGCAATCAGCCAGAGACTCACTGTTTTTGATCACAGCAGGATACATAAACATATTCTTACTTTAGATAATATTGATAATATTTACAGTGAAATCTCAGTATTGTCTCCTCAGGAAAGGTCACGGCTAATACCTTTTGACCTTGCAAGACTTGACATTTTAGTACCTGGAACGCTTATACTTCTAACGCTGATGAAACATTTCAGCTTCCGTGAAATAATGGTCAGCAATCATGGCCTGCTTGAAGGTCTTCTAATTGATTTACACGATAGAATATCTTAACTATTTCACAGTTCCCTTTTGCCGGGAGTAATTTTGTATTATAGGGATGTTAATAATGAAAGATACTAATTCAACAAAACTTAAATTAAGGAAAGCAACTATCAGGGATGTAAAAGAAATTCATGCCCTCGTAAATAAATTTGCAAAAAAAGACGATATGCTCCCTCGCTCGTTAAATGAAATATATGAGAACATTCGTGACTATAATGTCTGCGTGGATGAGGGCAAAATCGTTGCAGCAGCAGCACTGCACGTACTCTGGGAAGACCTTGCTGAAGTCCGTTCAATCGCTGTAGCCAGGAACTATCAGAGCCTGGGTGCAGGAATGAAGCTTTTGAAGTGTTGTTTACGGGAGGCGAAAACACTGGGTGTAAAAAGAGTATTCGCACTGACCTACCAGCCGGAATTCTTTAAGAAATACGGTTTCGAAGATATTGACAAAAATGACCTGCCTCACAAAATCTGGGGAGACTGCCTGAAATGCCCAAAGTTCCCTGACTGTTCAGAAATGGCGGTTATAATAAATATAGATCTCTAACTATAACTACTCTGTTAATTGAACTCTGATAAAAGATTTCTGCCTTTGTTCTCTAATATATTCACGCAATCTTTTGACGAGTTCTTTTGAAACGAGCAGTTCCTCTATTTCATCTTTGACATCATAAAACTCTCTGCCATTATACTTTTCGCTATTATTGTAATAAGTCTTAATATCATCAAATGGTACATGTATAAATGCTTTTATTCTCCGGTATATGAATTCGTTGATAGTATTATTATCAAACTTCCTGTCTCTGCCATCCTGGTTCAAGCCGAACCTCTTTGCTTCTCTCAGCAGAATAATCCTGTTTATCATCTGATTAATGACTTCTTCATTCGTGAGATTTTCACCAGCTTCTTCGTACACACGAAATGTCTCGTTAAATTCACTTAGCAGAACTACTTCATCATCTACAATTGCCACAACTCTTTCAACTACTTCCTCACTGGCATAGCAATAATTTGTTATCATTACAATGACCAAAATTGCAACCATTAATTTCAATGTCATTCTCATATTTATTCTCACTTGGCTCATATAATTATTTATTAAAACACATGCCCAAAGCTGAAGTGGACCTCGCCCGCGCTTTCACCGGGTTCTCTGTTAATTTTATGGCCGTAGTCGACTCTTAAAGGACCGACGGGCGTTTTATATCTCAACCCTGCTCCTACCGTATATTCCAGTTCGTCATCTACTAAGTCTATTCTTGTCCAGACATTTCCGGCATCAACAAATGTGACCAATCCAATTCCCTTCCCGACATCAAACCTGAACTCGTTGTTCATAAGGGCAAAAACATTACCTCCTGTAGGAGTATTATTGTCTCCCTTAGGGCCCAATCGATCATTCTCATACCCTCTGGCAGAACTTCTACCTCCCAGAAAGAACCTTTCAATAAGAGGAAGCTCTTCAGTATCTTCATAGCTGTAAGAAATACCCCCTCTCAAAGAAAAAGCGAACACCACATTTTTGTGAAGCTGCGTGAACCATGCACTCTGAAATGATCCTTTCATAAAATTAATCTCCGAGAGAAATGCCTCTGAAGCAAACTTTAGAGTAATGCCGTGTATGGATCCTGAAGAAGGATTGAAGGGATTATCCCTTGTATCATAGAACAGTGACGTTGATATACTTCCGATACCAAGTGTTCCTGTATCTTCTTTGCTGAGAATTACATCGGGTTGAACATCTTTTGTATCAGTAAAGGAATATTCATAGTTAAGGGCAACTTTAAAGCCTTTCGTTAATTCCTTTTCAACTCCGGCAATAAAACTCAGTTTGTCTATTTTATAAAAAACATTTCTATCGTCAATATCTACAGACCTTGTCTCTTCTTTAACAAGATATACTTTCAGAGGGAGATTCGGCTTATTAAACAACCACGGTTCCTGAAAATTCAACACATACTTTTTTTCAACAGAACTAAGCTCTGTACGAAAACCCACCTGTCTGTTATAACCTCCGATATTTCTGTAACTAATAGCAAGGGCCCCTCTGAACTCCTCATAGTCACCATAACCAAAACTCACTTCTATAGAACCGGCATTGCCCTCCTTTAACCTGACCAGCATATCTCTCACTATCTGTTCATCTGAAGTTGGATCAGGCTCCTGCATTTCAACTGATACTTCGTTAAAGAGCCCCAGTTTATATAGATTCTGTTTTATTTTTGTCACTTCATCACTGTCATACAGATCCCCTTCTATAAGGGTTAATTCTCTCTTAACAATCTTCGCTTTTGTTTTATTATTGCCTCGCAGGATTATTTTCCCCACAACTGAAGGTTTATTTTCCACCACATTAAAGCTTATAAATACATTGTCCTCTTCAACATCGCTTTCCACATTCACCCTGGCATCCATTAATCCTCTGCTACTATAAAGAGACAGAATTCTGTAACGTGCATCTCCCACGTCAATCCTGTTATAGGGTGAACCCGCACTGATTTTTACAGCTCTGAGAATTTCGTCTGTTTCAATTATGCTATTCCCGTAAACATCTATACCTGCAATTATCTTCTGAGGGCCCTCTGTCACGTTGATTTCAAGTTCCAGCTCCGTACCTTCATTACTGAAATGTTTCAGAATATCAGTTACCTCAACATCAATGAATCCAAGTGCCTGATAGAATCTGACCAGGGCATCTTTACTACTAGCAAGGAGGTTGTCATTAAAAGGCTTGTTCAGATGCAGTGCAAAAACTTTTCGGACCGCATCAGGATTAATACTAACGCCATTTAAGATTATACTTCGCAGAGTAACCATCTGACCCTCATAAATCATAAATGTTACTACTATCACATCGTCCTTTTTTTCAGTACCTGCGGCAACCTGTACATAGTGATATCCTTCTTTCATATAAGCATTCCTGATTCGCTCAGTTATTTTTGCAGTCAACTCATCGCTTATCTCTCTGTCTTCTATGTAGGTCACTTCTTTCAACAGTTTTCTGTCAGTCAGGACAGTGTTATTTCTGAACACAACTTCAAGCCTGGGTCCTTTTGTTACGGGAATTACAAGCACTCCATCATCAAACTCATAGGGGCCTACAACAGGATTGATGTGACCTGTATCTTTATAATAGTCTGTTAGCTTTTTAGTAACGATTTCCATCTCATCAATATCAAATATTTCTCCCGCTGACAGCGATACAAGAAAACGGGCATCGTCCGGAACATCTACACGCTTAACAGTGACAGGTAATCCTTCATCAATATTAATCCCTATATCAACTTCGTAACCATGATCTGCCGTATGGGCGACTATCTCTACGTCTGCATCAGTGAAGCCCTTTCTCTGATAGAACTGAATTATTTGATTCTTTACATTTTCCAAATATTCAACCCTGAAATCATCTCCGCTCTTTAAAGTGATTGTTTTTTTTAGCTGTCTGTTGCTGAAATGTTTATTGCCTTTGACAGTTACTTTGTCAATGAGAGGTACTTCTACTACGTCATATATCAATCTCACGCCGTCATCATAAGGCTCAGTGATAACTTGAATATCCAGGAATATTCCCATTTTAAAAGCCCTTCTTATTCCGTACCTGATTCGATCCATATCCAATTCGCTTCCTGTGCACCTGCAAACCAGATTAATCAGTTCATCTCTATCAATTCGTGAAACCCCATTTGTCTCAATGACTTTAATTATTCCTGAAGTCCGGGATGCGTAAAGATTAGAAGGCCATGACATGACCATCACAAGCATATAGAGCAAGGCTGTACTTAAGGCAACTCTGAATATTTGATTTAACATGTTAGTTTTTCTATTTACCTGAATTCAAATCGATATTTAAAATCTACTCCGGCACTGCCGATCTCGTTTCGAGAACCGATTAATGACACATTCTCGTTAAGCTTATACTCAACATTAATAAGTTGTTCTTCCACAGTTCCGACGGTGCTTGAATAAGTTACGAGAATCTGGTTTTCAAGGAGGTGCTTTCCTATAGTGACCTTTGGGCTGAATGCTCCCGATGTTGTTGTATGAGGTTCTATTTCAAAACGTTCAAACCCCGTAATATACTTAAACTCTTCCTCGACTTTATCCTGCAATGTTCCTGTAAGTAATGCAGTCGCTTCACTTGCCGCTATCCCGCTTTCAAAACCTCTGGCCTCTTTGTCTATCTGACCAAAAGTCAGTAATGTCAGTATTTCCGATTCAGTCAGTGGTGGATCTGAATACAGTGACAAAGTGAATTTATCAATAGTCCCATCCATTGACAGCCTGACATGATAGTCACTAGCATATGTATCGGCTATAATGTGAAACATCGGCTCTATACTGTTCGGCTTAATAAAATCTACACTACTGCCTTCCAGAATATTAAACTCGTTGCTTCTAAAGAAAATACTTCCTTCACTGGCCTCCATTCTTCCTATAAGACCAATTTCACCAACTTTTCCGGTTACGTTTACTGACATTTTTATGAGTGTCTTGGCAATATTGTTATCAACAAGCATGTTATCGGAAACCACTCTTATATTTAGGTCAGCATCAGATATAATCCCGGGGTAATCCATTTTGTCATTTTTATAATCCGAAAGTCCCAGCAGCCAGCTCTTCCATTCAATATCACTTTCATACATAGCTTTTATAATCTGAATATCTCCTGTCAGAGAGACTCCTTCTTTTGAACTTTCATAAAACAGCTGTCCGTCCATTTCAGCGCTGACACTATCTGCTGTCCTGATTTTAATATTATTAATATCGGACGATACGAATAACCTTGTCACACTCATATTCTTGAAATAGCCAACGCCTGAAAGTATAATGGTGCCACCTGCATACTGGGCAGTTAAAGAGTCAAATGTGGCCCTGTCCTTTTTAAAATAAACTATCCCGTTAACGGGACCGACTCTGTATGTTGAATCAGAAAGCTCTGCAACGGCATCATCAAGATCAATCTCGCCTTCAAGTTGAGGATTATTCCACCTCCCTGTAATTGCAACAGTAAATTTACCTGCTCCCCTGATAGAAGAAATGTCGTCCGATACAATACGCAAAGGAGCAAGTTCCATGTTTCCATTCAATGACAGGTCATAATATTCATTAAATTTCATCGATCCAGACAAATCAAGGTTTGCATTATCTCCGGTCAATGTAAAAGCATTAACAGTATACAAATCATCTTTGAGCCCCATAACTATAGCATTCTTATTTCTGAGAGTGTATCCATAGAGACTTAATTCAACAGTATCAAAACTAGAGTTTACAGATATTGTATTCCCTCTACCGTTAATGGAGATGTCACCTTCCATAGTCAGAGCCAGGTCGCGGGGCGGGTCTTTAATCAGTCCGCTAAGGAGAAAACCATAGTCATTTCTCAGAAACTTCAGATCAACAGACCATATATTGCTCCCACCAATAGATGCTTTTAGATCTGCAGTTACCCTGGCATCTGCAAAACTACCACTTGCAGCAACCTT
>PIVU01000553.1 GCA_003354025.1 Nitrospirota bacterium | reverse complement strand
CAGACATTGATTCTGTCGCTGCCGATACAATCACCCCTCCCCGGCCCCGCTTTGGAAAAAGCCAGACCTGCTGGCTATGGCTAACCCAGTGCTGACGTAGTAACTCAAGCACACATTCTGCTAAGGGCACATAGCGATCCTTGTTTCCTTTACTTTGACGTATGTGAAGTTGCATCCGACTACTGTCGATATCGGGTACCCTCAGTTGCACCCCTTCTTGGATGCGTAAACCACACCCATAAATGGTACTCAAACAGACCCGATAATGAGAACCTCGCAAGCAACCCAAAATTCGCTGTACTTCTTCCCGACTCAGAATCACTGGTAGTTTGTGTTCCTTGGCTGCTCGAACCAAATTCAGCAGTGGCCACTCTTGGTTGAGGGTATATTCATAAAAGAACTTGAGGGCACATAAGGCTATCGTGCTTGTACTTCGCGTACTTTTCTTGTCGTTCTTTAGATAGAGAAAGTATTGTCGTAGTTCTTCCTTACTGATTTGATCAGGGGATTTGTTGTAATATACCGCCAGTTGGTTCACCGCCCCAATATACGATTTTTGGGTCGCTTCAGAGAGGTCCCGCAGTTGCAGGTCCTCGATCATTTTTTGTCTTAAGGGTGTCATTTCTATACCTCCTGTAGCTATGTATGCTTTAATAGATTACAGAAAATATAGTCTGACCTAGACTGGATGGGAAACTACCAAACTCCTTTTGTGGGTATAAAAAACCGCGCGTAGCGCTTAGTTCAATAGACCACATACGTAATAAAATCGCTAAAAGCTGCTTAGTTACCTTGATTATTAACCTTTTTTAGCTTGTTTTTACTCTCTTTTTAGCTTCAAATCAGCGTTTTATCCAACTCGATGGGC
>PIVU01000552.1 GCA_003354025.1 Nitrospirota bacterium | reverse complement strand
AGCTTAAACAAGCTTTCATTCGGAAAACTCTTGACGACGTCAAAAGGTGCAAAACAAATACCAATAACAAACGAGGACGGTCCATTGACTTGGCAACCGTCTGATTATTTAGAGATACCATTTGAACCGAGCAATTTTTCAGACAAGGAGAGCAGCAGAGTTAACATATGTTTCGCCCCGACAGAAGAAATATCGAGCTGTCTAAATCTCTTCGAAAGCTGGCTTGTAAAGACTTTGGCGAAACAAAGCAAGGAGTTGCTTGGCCAAGAGCAGACAGAAAGTCAAATCCGAGAACGCTTTCAAAGCAGCTTGAAGACGTCCGAGAAAGGCTGGACCTCCTTCCGTGCAAAGATGAACATTACTGGCAGGAATGCAGTGCAATGCTGGAATCTAGACAAAACACAGCGCTCGCATCCAGACTGTTGGCGAGATTGCAAAGTCATTCCGAAACTTCACTTTAAGGCCTTGTATGTAATGAACAAGGATTTGGGTTTGATCATAGACGTAACACACTGCATGGTTGAAGAGCTGGACAAACAATGTCCATTCGATTAAGTGCCAGTGAAGTCGCTAAGTGTGTACTTTCGACTTCTTGTGGATGCTGATTAAAACACTAGTGTTGTTTTTATTTTCAGCAAAGCTATATTCCCAAGAAGATGTATATAAGCTATTTTATACAATGCATTAATGAATGTAGATCAAAGTGGTATTTCAACTTTGATCTATATACTTGGTGGTGAAAAGCAAATTTTTTTTTTTATTTTACACGAAGCTATATTCCTAGGAAGCTTAAGCGTATGGATACGTTCATCCTCTACCAAATTATACCGCTCCAAAGTTTAAACATGTCATTATCTCAAGAGACAAA
>PIVU01000275.1 GCA_003354025.1 Nitrospirota bacterium | reverse complement strand
GATAAAGCCATTATTAAGCAAATGACACTACGTAACCGTTTTGTCCGTTCCGCAACATGGGATGGAATGGCAGAACAGAACGGCATATGCACTGCGCAGTTCGCTGAACATATGGCAAATCATGCCAAAGGCGGAGTAGGCCTGATAATAACCGGTCATGCCTATGTAAAGCCCGACGGCCAGGCCAGCCCTCTGCAGTTGGGAATTCATAATGACGACGTTATTCCTGCACTAAAAAAAGCTACTGACTCGGTCCATAGCAATAACGGCAGAATAGTCCTTCAGCTTGCACATGGAGGCTGTCAATCTCTAACAAAATTTACCGGCAAAGAACCTGCCGGCCCTTCTGAAGTTTATATAGACGGAAAACCAATTTGCCGTGAAATGACACCCGGAGAAATATCGGACACAATAAATACATTCGGGGATGCAGCACACAGGGCCGTACTGGCCGGTTTTGACGGCGTCCAAATCCATGGGGCACACAGCTATCTCCTGAACCAGTTCCTTTCACCTTTTTATAACACGCGAAAGGATGAATATGGCGGCAGCCTTGAGAATCGCGCCCGCATTGTGATGGAAACATACAGAACAATCAGAATCGCTGTAGGCAATGATTACCCTGTTATGATCAAGTTGAATTCAGAAGATTTCCTTGAAAACGGTTTAACTGTAGATGATGCTATTGAAGTAGCTGCTATGCTTGAAAATGAAGGCATCGATTCAATAGAATTAAGCGGCGGAGCCATTCAGTCGGAAAAATACTTAAGGCCTGTAAGACCGGGGAACATTGACTCAGAGGAAAATGAAGTCTACTATCGTAATGCGGCAATTCAATATAAAGAGAGGATCAATGTCCCGTTAATGCTTGTCGGGGGCATACGGTCCTTTAACGTAGCTGACCGACTTGTCAGCGATGGTATAGCCGATTTTATCTCAATGAGCCGCCCTTTCATTCGCGAACCTGACCTTATAAACCGCTGGCAAAGAGGCGACTTCAGCAAATCTGAATGCCGCTCGGACAATACATGTTATCGTCCTGGAATTAAAGGCCTGGGTGTTTATTGTGTGTTAAAGGAAAAAGAAGATAAACGGGTAAATCTCTAATCACGGTTAGGGAATAGCGGTAAACGCACACTCACTTCTGTACCGCCTTTAGCGCCTGCATGTACTTCAACCTCTCCATTATGATCACTGACAATACGGTTTACCATGGCCAAGCCAAGCCCTGTGCCATAGGTCTTAGTCGTAAAGAAGGGATCAAACAGATGTGGCAAATCTTTATTCGCAACCCCGCCCCCCCTGTCTGCCACAGAGACTACCATCCAACCGTTTTTCCTGTATGCTGATACAGCAATAGTCCCGACTTGCTGCATGGCTTCTCCTGCATTATCAAAAAGAAGTCCCAAGACCATTGCCATTAATGTATCATCTAAATAAGCTACAGGATCTTCCTGTAATAAATCTGTTTCGAACTTGATATTATCGAGCTTGCTTTTGTGTTTCCACTCTCTGATAGTATTTTCAATAAATGACGAAAGATTGCATTGCCTGCACCTGGGCTCTGGCAATGAAGTCAATATCTCAACATTCTTAACAATATCTTCGAGCCGTTCGGTTTCCCTGATAATAAGATCAACATATTCACTGCCGGATTTGTCTAACAATTGCTTCTTATTAAGTCGTCTTGCAAATCCACCTATGCTGGCAACAGGGTTTCGCACAGTATGAGCAACACCATGAGCCAGCTTGCCAAGCGCAACCATCCTCTCCGATCTAATCAATTTAGACTGGGACTCTTTCAATTCCGCTCTGGTAAGTGTAAATTTCTCTTTTATCCGTGAATAGAGCCTGGCATTCTCCATTGCAATCCCGATCTGGTTGGAAACAAGAGTCAACATCTCCATATCCTTATTGTCAAAGGTGCCCTGTCCTTTCTTGTTAATAACCTCAAGAACACCAATAATTCGCTCTTTATGCCTGATGGGCAGGGCAAGTATGGATTTCGTCTTAAAACATGTCACATCATCAACTTTTTTGCAGAATCTGGGGTCCTGTTCAGTGTCAGGAGAAAGCACCGGTTTTCCTGAGCCGGCAACCCATCCGGCAATGCCCTCACCCACTTTCATCCTGACCTTATCAACACCGGCCTTGGACTCCCCGCGGGCAAGCCTGAAAAAAAGTTCATTCACTTCGAAATCGATTTCAAATATTGAGCTTGTCTCTGCGTCGGTCAATTCTTCCACAACACGCATTGAGTTTTCAAGAACTTCATTAATTTCAAGAGAGGAGTTTATGAGTGAGGATATTTCAATTAGTGATTCAATTTGCCTTGCAGACCATTCATTTGTCATGCATACTCCAACGGAAGCATTCACACCATGCTATCGTGAAGACCAGCACTTCTTAGTAATATACTATAAGAGCACAGACTTTTCTGATGGTTATTATTGAAATACTTCTAGGGCATTGCCTTTAACTTCTTATAATCAATTGCCTTCGCATAACCCATCAAATCTTCTTTTGCAATCTTTTTCCCTTCAACCGTAACAAGAAAACGTTTTGCTACAACTATTTTAATCTCACCCTTCTCGCGGGCTTCATTGTATTTCACTATCGATTTTTGACGTTTTATTTTCTCAAGTTTACCACCATCGGATGATGCAAACATGGGATTTGAAAACATCATCATTACACCCTGCATCATCGGTGAATCTGTTATGATTTTCACATCAATCCTGCCCTTCCCTTTCGTATACCTCCGTTCAGCAGTAACACCGCCGCCAAACATGGCAGCTCCCATTGCCTTAGATTCTGCATCCTTGGCGCTCCAACCCTTTAAAGGCTTGGGCAGAAAAGATGTCAGGCCCTCACCTTTCTTCTGCTGAATCAACTGCGAGGCATAATTCAGGCTTTCTACCGCTTCGGTGTATTCACCATCCTTGTAAGCGTCCATAGCTTCACCTATCGAATCCGTAACATCGTCAGCATAAACAAAACCTGCACTACCCACAAGAGTAACAACTAATCCAGCAATCAGCATCATTTTCATTCTCATATTAAGACCAAACATTTTAAACCCCCTTTATTTGAGCTAAGACACCTATAAAACAATATACACAGCCTGTATATCTTTGACCATGATTTATATCATGAATATACGCAATAATAACTGACGGGCACAAGAATCATACTATGATTAAGAACCACTCATCTCTACCCGATCACCTTCATCAACCCTGTAGATCTCAAGCAATGAGAGACAAAGGGCCGTGATACGGGGCCCCATAATGAAACCATTATAATGAAAAGCGTCGCAATAGAAGCAACCCATGGTACTTTGAGATAAACGCGGAATAGGCGATATAAAGGATAAAAAGTAATACTAAGGACCATTGCCCATGCTATCGTTGGAAGAAACGGGCTCATTACCTTATAAAACAGGTAAAAAAGCAGAAGCATAATGCCAAGAGATATTGTCTTATAAAACCATTCTGATTTCATATCCTAGTATGTGACATTCTACCAGCTTCCAGAATTAATTGGATACAATAAAAGCAGTTCGGAATTAATAATTAATAATTTGAAAAT
>PIVU01000551.1 GCA_003354025.1 Nitrospirota bacterium | reverse complement strand
CAGTAGGAATCTATCTAGGCATGTCAGACAGACAGACTCAATGATTATATGCCTATGCGGCTTTAAAGTGTCTATATTACCAAGCGCCAAAGCTACTTACCAACACAGCCCACTTACGTCCAGAAGGAGGTAAAGGATATTGCTTCGCTATCATCCGTATTCCTTCATTGCATAGATTAAATAATCCGTAATAGAATTGTCTTTTTTTGTTCTCAATTCGAATATCTCAAGTATGTCTTCTGCATCATTTACCCATCGTGTCTTACTTCGTATTTTTCGTTTCTTTATATCATGTTCTGTCCTCGCAAAAAAGGTTCTCTCATCATTTGTTAACATTCGTCTGCTGGGCGCAAGGTTGTTGAGCCTTCGATATATATTTGTTATCTTTTCGTTCATTTCCTGGGTTTGTCTTCTATTATGTTCTGATTGCTCTTTGTTGTGTAGCTGGTTATTTCGTTCGAACCACATATCTCTCACCATCTCCTGGAATTTGGTAATTGCTCTAGCCATCCATATAACAGGCTTGTTCCTTTTTCCTGATTCCCTATAATGTATATGTTGTATTGTAGTCCATCGTTGTGACCACCATCCTCCTATAAACGCTCGTTGGCCGAGATCAAATTGTTGCTGCGCTGCTGCTTTAACCATATTATCTTCGCAGTTTGATAAATCGAGATTTGTATCATGTCTGAACGCTTCGGCTACTGCTTGAATCCCAATGCTTATTTCTTTTGATGTTGTCTCCTCGAGCCAAAGTTTGATCTTTTCCATTTTATCTTCGTACACATCCTGGATTTCTTTGTTCTTACATTGCAATATATGATCCGTATCTTCAGGCTCTCCGCAACAAGGGCATCGATCATCAGTTGAATG
>PIVU01000069.1 GCA_003354025.1 Nitrospirota bacterium | reverse complement strand
TCCTCAGGCGCATTGTCAATTGAGTCAAACGACCTGAAGTCAGCTCCGCCTTTCATTCCAAGATACTTTGTTATTGCTGCGGTCAAAGTCGTCTTGCCATGGTCAACGTGTCCGACTGTCCCTATGTTTACATGCGGCTTTGTTCTCTCAAATTTTGCCTTAGCCATCTTTGCCTCCTGAATAATTATTCATTAATCTTATTATTCTTTATATCACTCTAATCGGGGTAAGGCTATCCGCCCCTGACTTTTGTAACAATATCCTCGGAAATATTCTTTGGAACTTCATCATAGTGGTCAAACTGCATTGTATATGTAGCACGACCCTGTGTTTTTGACCTTAAGTCGGTTGCATAACCAAACATTGAAGACAGAGGAACCTCGGCAGATATGACACGAACATTTGCTCTCTGATCCATAGTCTGAATCCTTCCACGCCTGGAATTCAAATCTCCAATAACATCACCCATATATTCTTCAGGTGTTACAACCTCTATTGCCATAATTGGTTCAAGAATCACCGGATTCGCCTTCTTTGCAGCTTCCTTGAATGCCATTGAACCTGCTACCTTAAAAGCCATTTCAGATGAATCAACTTCATGATACGATCCATCAAGCAGCGTTACCTTAACATCCACAACGGCATATCCGGCCAGCACTCCATTTTCAAGTGCTTCATTTACACCTTTCCCAACAGCAGGGATATATTCTCTCGGTATTGAACCACCGACAATTTTATTCTCAAATATAAATTCACTTCCAGGCTCCTGAGGCGCCAGCTCTATTTTCACATGTCCATACTGCCCCCTACCACCGGACTGCCTTACAAATTTGCCTTCAGCAACCACTGTCTTCCTTATTGTCTCTCTATATGCAACCTGGGGCTTACCAACATTAGCGCCGACCTTGAATTCTCTCAAAAGGCGGTCAACAATAATATCCAGATGAAGCTCTCCCATCCCGGAAATAATTGTCTGGCCTGTTTCTTCATCAAAGGACACTTTAAAAGAAGGATCCTCCTGGGCAAGTTTCCCAAGAGCAACGGACAATTTTTGCTGGTCCTCCTTGGTCTTAGGCTCGATCGCTACCGAGATAACTGGTTCAGGGAACTCCATAGACTCCAGTATTACCGGCTCATTTTCATCACAAAGAGTATCACCGGTAAGAGTGCTTTTTAATCCAACAGCGGCAACAATATCACCGGCACGCACTTCTTTAATCTCTTCCCTTTTATTAGAATGCATCTGAAGAAGCCTTCCAACACGCTCTTTAACATCCTTAGTAGAATTATAACAGTATGATCCCGATGACAACGTCCCGGAATATACCCTCAGAAACGTTAACTGGCCCACAAACGGGTCTGTCATTATTTTAAATGCTATAGCAGAGAATGGCTCCTTCTCGGAGATCTGCCTAATAATTTCCTTATCCGTCCTGGGCTCTATTCCCTTCATTGGCGGGACATCAGTAGGGCAGGGCATATAATCAATAATTGCATCAAGCAACGGCTGTACACCCTTATACTTAAAAGCTGATCCACAGAGGACCGGGGTTATTTTTAACTCGTTCGTACCTTTTCTTAACGCAGACACAATCAAATCTACCCCTAGCTCCTCACCAGCAAGGTACTTTTCCATTATTACATCATCGAAGTCAGACAGCACTTCGAGCATTTTCTCCCTGTACTCCTTGGCACTCTCCAATAGCTCTTCAGGAATTGCAGACTCAACATATTGCGTACCCTGAGTTTCATCCTCATATATATAGGCCTTCATCCGAACAAGATCCACAGACCCCTTATATACATCTTCCGCCCCAATAGGTATCTGCACAGCTACAGGATTAGCACCTAGACGATCTATCATCGACTTGATACTCGCAAAGAAGTCAGCACCTGCTCTATCCATCTTATTAATGAAGGCAATCCTGGGAACTTCATATTTCTCAGCCTGCCTCCATACAGTTTCAGACTGAGGCTCAACTCCGGACACAGCATCAAAAAGAGCGACCGCACCATCAAGGACCCTCAAGGACCGCTCTACTTCTATAGTAAAGTCAACGTGACCAGGAGTATCTATAATGTTAATTTTATTATCATTCCACATGCATGTTGTGGCGGCAGAGGTGATGGTGATTCCCCTCTCCTGCTCCTGAACCATCCAGTCCATAACTGCTGTTCCTTCATGCACTTCACCCATCTTGTAAGTGACCCCGGTATAATAAAGAATACGCTCAGTGACCGTGGTCTTACCGGCATCGATATGGGCCATGATGCCGATGTTTCTTGTATTCTCAAGTGATATTTGCGCTGTTGTAGTCATTTATATATGTTCAAGCTACCATCTGTAATGTGCAAACGCCTTATTAGCGTCAGCCATTTTATGAGTATCTTCCCTTTTCTTTATTGATGATCCGGTCTTATTAGCCGCATCCATTAGTTCAGCGGCCAGCTTTTCCCTCATTGTCCGCTCTCCGCGTTTTTGGGAAAAACTAATAATCCACCTGAATGCCAGAGCAAGCCTTCTCTGCGGCCTCACGTCAATAGGCACCTGGTAAGTCGCACCACCAACCCTTCTTGATTTAACTTCAAGAGCAGGCTTGACATTTTCCAAAGCGGTCTTAAAAACTTTCAGAGGATCATTCCCGGTCTTCTCTTTTATCAAATCAAATGCACCATAACAGATTCTGGCGGCTACGGCTTTCTCGCCGTCACTCATGATCGAGTTAATAAACTTACTTACAATCTTACTGTTGTAAATTGGATCCGGCAGTATTTCTCTTTTCGCTGCTACTCTTCTTCTTGGCATAGTATTTACCTTTTACTTTGGTCTCTTGGCGCCGTATTTTGACCGACCCTGTCTGCGGTCAGCCACGCCAAGTGTATCGAGTACACCTCTTACAATATGATATCTAACTCCGGGAAGATCCTTCACTCTACCGCCTCGAATTAAAACGATCGAGTGCTCCTGCAGATTATGACCAACACCACCGATATAAGCTGTAACTTCCATCTTATTCGTCAACCTTAACCTGGCAACTTTTCTTAACGCAGAGTTAGGCTTTTTGGGTGTAGTAGTATAAACCCTGGTACAAACGCCCCTCTTTTGTGGACAGCTGGCAAGCGCAGGGCCCTTCGTCTTTTTAATGGCCTGCTTTCTTCCTTTTTTAACCAGTTGAGCAATAGTAGGCACGTCGTCCTCCGTTCGTACAATAAATATTAGTATATATTGATCATTCCCCTATAATGGGGAAACCTAAGGAGTTTATCAGGGTGAAATTGATTTGTCAACAGTCCGTCACGTAAAAAATATAAATACTTTAAATACAATAGGTTAGAAACCATAAAAACATGTTAAACAACATAAAAGCATCATTTTTCCACTATTTTCTTTAATTAATTTTATATTTTTTCCACAAGCATGCTGACTTTTTACAGTTTAAGTATTTTTCAATGTTTAAAGTACGATTATTGAAAATTTACGATAATATTGCCCTGGAATCATTGTCCCTGCCTATACTCCTTTTATCAGCCACTCCCGGCAATTCGTAGAAAGTCATAACAATTTCTTTTTGCACCTGCATATGCTCTATGTCTTTAACCGGCACATTTAAAAAGAGTATCACACTTTTTACATCGTGAAAGCTTGTTAGGATCAGTATCAAGGCTGGGGGAAATGCCGGTTTTTTGGAGAAACCATAACCTGACAAAAAGAATCGAAGAAACGCTCATAAGAACTATCTCTGCCAGAGTACTCCCAGAAGAATAACGAAGATAATCCCTTTTACCATTTCAGTATTACCGGTAGTTTTCAACTTTTCGTCTCTCATAACCAGCACAGAAATAACATTTTCAATAAGCGGCAAAAGAATCAATAGAGAAATGTTCAGCAAAGAATAGACAACCGCTGCAACTACACAGTAAAAGGCCATTATCCATCGATAAAAAAGCGTTTTCTTCAATCGTACTTTTACCTTTATCACACCGGCGGAGAAAAAGAGAGTAACCGCAACATACAAATTCATAGCTACTTCCCCGGTAACCGCATAATAGACAATCGGTGCAGATAATGTGAGCATTGCAAATCCGTTCAACTCTGCAATTATGTGGTGTTCTTTACCGGCCAACAGCAACATACTGTAACTAAAGACAAGTAAAGAAAACAGCCAGAAATCCTGAATGCCTTCTCGCAATATAGGAACAAGCAGCGTAATACCGACACTAAAAAAAAACAAAAACCAGAGAACACTCTCTTTGTTTTGGCCCTTAGTTTTCAGAGCTGATGTCAGTGGATTCTTTGAGTTAATTAGAAAAGTCAGTCCCAGAATTGTACAGACAGTCAAAAACCCAAATTCCCTGCCGGTTTCCCAGGGCCTCACTCTAAGTCCTGCAATCAGGGCCGCCATCCACGATGAGATGAACACCGCCCAGGAACCCCACTCTCTGACAAAAGGTATTTTCATATCATAAAACAGCATTTGTAATGCCTGTTTTATTTTATATATATAACGTTACAGAAGCTATGAGCCAGGTCATATGTTAGCTGCCATACAGACGCCCATCAGGACCCTGAGTTATTGATTACCTTTAAATAATACGCTGCCATTTGATAAACTTCTAGAAATGAATTTAGAGAACATATCATTAATAGCATCAATTATTTGTGCCCTGACTTCTATTACAACATCTCTACGAGCAGTGGGAACCGCACGCGAATACTCCCGGGACCAGGCAGGGGGGAACCTGCAGTCCTGCCGTATCAGCACCAGCAGTGCCGTTAAGCCGTCTTCACAGAGGAGCAGCCTCAGACTCCACCTGGTCGTAACCGTCATATGGTTTTTACTTTCATTGATCTTTTTCTCTCCTCTTTTTATGCAGAGATGGACAGGCACATTTCAAATTGAGAGCATGTTATTTATAATTTCATTTCTTCTGCTGGGATGTGTAAATATTTTCATATGGCGGAAGGTAATGCACTATAAAGGCTAGGTCATCACTGAAGAGAAGGTTATGCAGTTAATAAACTGTCAACCAATGCCGTATCTCTTTTTTAGAGACCGCAGGCTAAAGACTAAGGCAGATGCAATCGTAAATAACGCCACGCCGCAAAGTATGAGCGCAAGCCGCTCCCAGGGGGCGCCCACAGACTGACGTATTGTTGCAAGGTTTATCAATGTTCTTATCCACTCAATTCCGCCGAGCACAAGCACAACCTGTATTACCCTGGCAGTCCAAGGCTTACAGATAAATAATACGAGCGGCCCCAACAGCATGGCTATAACCAGAATCAAATAACCGGCACGATAGAAGTGTGCAGCAAGCAGAAGCATACTAAGTATGACAGGTATAAGACGCAGTAAGTTCATAAGTAAAGTATAAATTATTATTAAAGTAAATGGGGGACAGACTGTCTCCGCTCATGTTTCCCCTGCTCATAATAAACCCACCCAATACATACCAGACAGATATTATCGTTTTATTTCAACAATATACATCTGCATACTCCACATATAATCAACTACCTTCTCTACCAGACAGGCTGGAGCTGGATTATTTGTAATAAATATGCAAATAAAGGCAAAATGGCTTTAACCAGTATTCATATTCATAAACTCTTTATTTTTAGCAAATTAGACACTATGAGCTGTAAAAAATCTTTATACATCCTATTAAATTTTTAAATAATTGTTGACAGTCCCAGCCGGTTCAGTTAGAGTAAGAAAAATGAGTTGCGGTTCTCCAGACTGGTCAAACCGAAGAACCTAGTTAATCCGTTAGGGAGCCAAAGTCGATCGTTGTTGTGCAAGCCTCGGTACCTGAGAGGAAGCCTGATACATCGGCCAAGGCACCATCTTAGAAAACTGCTTACGGTTTCCCAAGTCTGGTGAGTGCAACTCTTTTTTTATGCATTATATCCATAAAAAAAGGCCCGCTTTAATAAACGGGCCTTTTGAAGTTAACAACGCTTAAAAACTGTTTATTTCTCTACAATCTTCACTTTCATTTCAATACGTTCATCCGGATTGTCACGACTGTCCCTTGGTTTAGCAACAATCTCATCAACGACCTCTATGCCTGACACAACCTCTCCAAACACTGTATATTTGCCGTCAAGGAACGCCGCGTCAGCTACACAAATAAAAAACTGGGAACCGGCGCTGTCAGGATTGGATGACCTTGCCATAGAGAGAATACCTCTCTTATGCGGTTTATCATTAAACTCCGCCTTGATCGTATATCCAGGACTTCCCATACCATGCTGTGACTTATCAGGATCTTTTGAGTTAGGGTCACCACCCTGGATCATAAAACCAGGGATCACTCGATGGAATGTTGTCCCGTCATAAAAACCCTTCTTGGCAAGGTCAATGAAATTATTTACATGACCGGGGGCAACATCAGGGAAGAACTCCAATTCTATATCCCCGAACTTAGTTTCAATTATTGCTCTTGTTTCAGGCATTTTACTAGCCTCCTCTTCAGTAGTTTTCTTTATAATTGGTTCAGCAGTTTTCTTCTCATCCGTGCACTGCATAGTAAAAACTGACAGTATAACAACTATAGCAACTAACAATATCACCTTTACAACTTTCATGCATCCTCCTGGAATCTGCTTGATAGGTTAAACATTCTGATTATAGCAAACATCATCAAAAATATAAAAAACCCCTGCGATATTGAAGAGCTCTATTATGATATAATCTTCAAACATCCGATGAAACTGAAAAAGCAAGCAAAAGCAATCTTTTCTGTAGCAGGAGGAAAAGGCGGTGTTGGGAAAAGTATATTCGCCACCGCACTCGGGGTTAATCTCGCCAGAGGCGGCCACAGTGTCGCCCTTGTGGACCTTGATCTTGGGGCAGCCAATCTGCATACATATCTCGGCATTATCAAACAGACACCAACAATTGCCGATTTTATATTAAAGAAAGTCTCATCCCTGGATGAGCTGCTTATTGAGACATCCCGGGACAACCTCAGGATCATAAGCGGAGCAGAGTTTGTCCCTGGAATGGCGAATCCCGCCCACTGGATGAAATTAAAAATCGTCAGACACATTACAGCACTTCCAGCGGACTACATAATAATCGACCTGGGTGCCGGAATTCACTTTAACACACTCGACTTTTTCGGCATGTCCGACAGGGGTATTGTTGTAACAGCTCCCGAACCAGGGGCGGTAATGAATGCATACAGTTTTGTAAAAGCGGCCCTGTTCAGAAAGCTGCAGGGCGTATTTAAAAAACACCCGGACATCGGTCCGATCATTGAAGCAAAAACAAAAAACCCGGAGGAAGAAAAAAAATTCTCCCTTGAGTGGCTTACGGAAAAGACAAAAGACCTGGCGCCGGACATGCTCCCTTTAATAGAAGAGGTTGAAAAGGATTTTTCACCAGCCCTGGTTGTTAATAGAATAGACGTCGGAGGAAAACACGTACTTGTAGACAATCTAATTGCACTGTGCGGAAAGAGGCTGGGCATCTCAATGAAACATCTCGGCAACTTGCCCGACGTCCCGTTCATCCGTGATTATTTGCTGGACATTCCCGGGTTTCTCACCGCATTCAGGGGGGAACGATACCTGGAAGCCGTCAGGGGAATAACGGACAACCTCCTGCCTGCAGAACAGCTTACAGTTCCTGCAGGCAATGTAAAAACCTCTTTTGATGATGATGAACTGGAAGAGATCACTAAATTTATAGAAACTCTCGACGAAAGTATATTTAGCAATACCAACAGAAATACTTTAAAACTCAGACTATATTTCAAGCCATCGGAAGTAATCGATTACCTGATCAGCAAGGGTGTGACACATAAGATCTTTTATATCAATGATTAAAAGAAGCTGAATTTAAAATATTTCCCTGGTTCTGCTTTAATGTCTTTAATCAAAGCATTCATCTCGATGAGAGTTGACTTCAGTTCTTTTGAAAGCTCCTCATCTTTAATTAAACTCCCCACTATTCCCTCTCCACTGTCTATGTGTTCAATAAGATCACTAAGGTTTTTTGATGCTGAGTTTATGTTTACATAAAGGCTTTCATCTTCTATTAAGCGATTGACCGTTCCTCTGGAATTGGCAAGCTTCTCGGTAAATGTGTCAAGGGATTCAGAGGCCTTCTGAAATCTATCGTAAAGAGCAGGGTCTTTAATAATTTTACTTAGAGAACCTTCCGAACCTCTTAGCTCCCGGGCAAATAGCTTAATGTCTTCAACAGAAGATGATAAATCAACATAAATTTTATCCTCATTCAATAACCTGCCTACTGTCCCGCTGCCAGCTTCAATTTTCCTTACAAGCGTTGTCAGCTCACCAATGGAGTCCCTGAGATTATCATAAACAGCAGGGTCTTTAATTAACTTGGAAACAGACCCTTCTCCTTTATCAATTTTCACAAGTATCTCTTCAAGCATGCCCACAAAACCGGAAATTTGAACAATAGAGTCCTGACTGGTCTGAACAACATCCTGTATTTCAGTCTGTGATCCTCCCTTAACGGAGTCACCTGTTTTCAATGCTGCTGACCCGGCTCCGCCAGGAGAAATCTCCACATACTTATCACCCAGAAGACCGAGGGTCATAATAATTGCTTCTGAATCCTGCTTCAGATACTGGAGTGAATCTGCATCAACAGACATCTCAACTTCAATATTTTCAAAAACCGTAAAATTAATTGATTTCACAGAGCCTATCTCTACACCGGCAAACCATACCGGTGACCCTTCTCTCAAACCCTTCACATCCGGAAAGGACGCAAAAAAAGTCGACTTCGGTGAAAATACCTTTTCAATATTACCGGCAAACATAACGGCAAAAAATAAAATCACCAGGGCAATAGTTACAACGAGTCCGACTTTGAGTTTCGCCCATCTCAAATGCTTAATATAGTCATACATTATTCCTCCTTGCTACAAGCACCTTTCCGCAGTATGAAGTTCATCAGTAAATATTCGCAATTGCTGGTCCCTGGTTTTCACCAGCTGGTCCAAATTCCCGTCAAAGGCAATTTTACCGTCTTTTACATAGAGATATCTCTCTGCAACTTTAATGGCATCCGTTACCTTATGTGTAACAATCATAAAACCCACTCTCTCCGATGGCTCTCCACGGGAAAGATCATTTATTAAATTGCATATGTTGTCAGCTGTCAGCGGGTCAAGCCCTGTCGTTGCCTCATCATAGAGCATCATCTTCGGCTGACAACCGGCCAGCGATCTCGCTATTGCCACTCTCCGCTTCATGCCTCCGCTCAGCTCTTCGGGCATAAGGTTAATTGCATCTTCAATTCCAAGCAGCTTCAGCAATTCCCTGACACGCTTCTCAATCTCATCTTCACTATACTCTGTGTACTCTCTAAGACAGAAGGCAGTATTCTCGCGGACATTCATTGAATCAAAGAGGGCCCCTTCCTGAAAAACTATACTGAAATTCATTCTGATGTCTCTCAACTCTCCTTCCTTCATAACTGTTATATCCTGCCCGTTAACATATATCTTCCCGCTATCAGGCCGGGTCAGTCCAAGGATCAGCCTGAGAAGGGTAGTTTTCCCTACACCGCTCCCTCCCAGAACAGCAATCTTTTCATGAAAACCCGCTTTGAAGCTCACATTATCAAGAACGACTTTACCGTTATAAGCCAGGGTAACATTCTGCAGCTCTATCATACATTTACTCCAAAAACAAATTGCAGTATCCGCGTAAACGCAAAGTTCGAAACAATAATCAATATAATCGAATACACAACGGCTGATGTGGTCGACTTCCTCAGGCCCTGGGCACCTCCCCTTGTAGAAAGCCCCATATAACAGCTTATGCACGCAATCAGATACCCAAAGATAAATGGTTTTGTCAGGCCGGAGAAAATATTCTTAAAATCCATAATCTCCTTAATCTGCCCCAGATAAAAAGAACCGCTCTGATGGCTTACAAACACCGCAATATAATAACCTCCCAGCAGCGCAACAGCATCTCCTATTACAGTAAGCACAGGCAGCATAATAATCGCACTGAGTACTCTTGGGGTTACCAGTTTCTTCATTGGACTAACGCCGTGTACCCTTAGAATATCTACTTGTTGCCCCAGCATCATCGAGCCCAGCTCAGAGGCCATTCCGGAACCGACCCTTCCGGCAAAGCACAGTGCAACCAGCACAGGACCGACCTCCTTTATAATAGACAGGCCTACAATTCTCCCCGTATACATTTTAAGACCCAGATCGGCAAGCTCCGCAGAAGTCTGTAGTGAAAGGGCCATACCTATAAACAGTGTTACAAGCACCACTATAAAAAGGGAACCGGTACCCATATAATCCATCTGTTCAACCAGTTCCCTAAAATAAAAGGGCCTGCGAAAAATGCCCAGAGGGGCTTTTACCGAAAGGATATAGAAGTTCTGAAGTCGCTCAATAGTATCTTTTGAATTCATATTCTTTTTGCATGACAAATATTCATTATCAAATTATACTGTTTTTTTAAGCTGTTTGTTGAAAAAAAGATAGACCGCAAATAAATTTGGTAAGCAAATTATTCGTGATATACTGTAGATACTGATCACGGGAACAGTCTTAAGAAGCAGTATAATATGTCAGGAATAGAGAGTATAAAAACATCTTCTGTCACTGATCGCCTTTTCCGTAATGAAGTCGGTTTCCATGCTAAGATTCGCTTTTACAGAAGGTCTTATGACAAGGCCAATTCTAGGGATTCAATTGAATACATACAGAACATTATCGGCTGTTATTCTTTTTACATCTGCCTTCTTTTTTCCCGATCTAATGAAAGAAGAACGCAACAAAACAACATCGGCTAACAGCAAAATAGGTTTTATTTAATACACCCGGCAATTATTCAATCAGCCTCCAGCCATATCTGAAGCTCTCATGTAATAACTATCATGATTATCACGCTTTTTTATCAGGCTTGAACAGCCCTGATTAAATACTGATCTTGCAAGGTCAACAATCCTGTTAATAGTGTTATTATCAACACTTATTGACTCAGACGATTTCATTGACAAGAGAGCATTAGTATGCTAATTTATGAGGAAATTTTTTTATTCGGGAGGAGAAATAATGGAAGGCATTACTTTTGGTTTTGTTGCTTCTGGTTTGTTGCTCGGACTGGCTATCGGGTTTGTGCTGCAGCGTGGAAGATTTTGTATGAACACAGCTTTTAGAGACACAATTTTTATTCAGGATTTTACACTTTTTCGTGGCTTTTTAATTGCACTGGTAATTATGATAGTCGGATCTAATATTCTTAATGATATGGGAGTAATTAGTTTAGCAGTTCAACCCTTCTGGCCGCTGGCAAACATCATTGGCGGTTACGTTTTTGGACTCGGCATAGTCATGGTCGGCGGTTGCGGAAGCGGAGTCTGGTACAAGATCGGCGAAGGTCAGTTCAACTCGGTTATTGCAGTACTAGGTTTTTTCCTTGGAATTCATATGACAGCTACAGGCATCCTGAAACCTGTTTATACGCTTTTAAGAAGCGTCATGGTTCCTATCGGTGGAAGTTATCAACCCACTTTATTTAATGTTGTTGGTGACGGCATGACGATTAAATGGGTAGTGATCGCAGTGGTGGTTATTGGAATCGGCATTTATATCTTAAAAGGCGAACCCTTTTCAGCACCTAAACAGAAAGGCCTTGAGTGGCCGAAAGTCGGAGTACTTCTGGGTATTCTCGGTGTAACCGCATTCTGGGCTTCAAGTGTCTGGGAAGGTTTCCCAAGAGGACTCTCCTTCACAACACCGACCGGTGAACTGTTTTATACTGCGCTGTTAGGAAGAGCAATGCCAATGCATCACCCGCTTGTAAATGTATTCCCGATGTACGATGTCGGTTCTTTTAAAATCACCTGGGCATCCATTTTCATACTCGCTGTTCCTTTCGGGGCATATATCAGCGCAAAGATATTAAAAGAGTTCAAGTGGAAATCTCCCCCGGTTGATGAGCTTCTTTCTGTAATAGGCGGTAGTCTCATGATGGGGTTCGGTGCAACAGTAGCTGGTGGCTGCAATATCGGACAGGGTCTTACAGGAGCATCAACACTGTCAATCGGAAGTCTCGTTGCAATTATTTTCATAATTCTCGGCAACTGGACCATGGTTTACTTGAAGTTCATAAAGCCCATGGATGACATGTAGTATTCAATCACGGAGATTCCAATTACGTGAGGAATATTTATGCATATTGATGCACGCTCAATGGATGTTCAGGAGCTTTTATCAAAGCTTAAAGAGTTGATGTCCTCGGCATGCGGAAGTGAAATTGATACTGAAGTCACGATGAATTCACTATCGGGAGCAAAGAAGGTCAAGTCCTATGCAGCAATGTCGGGATGCCGGGTTAGTGTTGAAAAAAAAGGCGAATGTTATATAATCTTTATTAAAGGCATTCCCTGTTGCACATAACAGTTTAATTCATCTGACAGGATATAAATTAAAAGAGAGAATTCTCTCTAAACTTAACATCCCGGTAAGGAGGGTATAATGAAAAGGTTTTTTAACATTTCTCTGTGTATTTTATTTTCAGCTTCAATTCTCTTACTCGTCTCATGTCAGAAGAAAGAAGAAGCCGCAAAACCGGCCGGAGGGTACGGTGATAAAGCAGCTACATCCGGATATGGTGAAAAAGCCAAAGATGCAGTAGCTGGTTATGGCGGAAAAGCTAAAGAAGCTGTTGCAGGTTACGGCGAAAAAGCTAAAGAAACGGCTGCAGGTTATGGTGAAAAAGCCAAAGAAGCTGTTGCAGGCTATGGCGGAAAAGCTAAAGAAGCAACTGCAGGTTATGGTGAAAAAGCCAAAGAAGCTGTTGCAGGCTACGGCGAAAAAGCTAAAAAAGCTGTTGCAGGTTACGGTGAAAAAGCTGCAACCGGCGGTTACGGCACTAAACCCGCCACAGGCGGATACGGCAAATAGTCCTGTCTGTTTAATTTAATTTATTAGTAACACTTATAATTTCGGGGCACTCATTGAGAGGCCCCGAAATTATTTAATTACACATTATGAGTTCCTACCATAAGAAATCGTTGCGAATATTAAAAACTCTTCCAACCAGGGAAAACACATGTGTTGTTCTTGGAGGCGGCCTTGCCGGACTTTCGGCCGGTTTCAGACTTGCAAAATCAGATAAACCTGTTGTAGTACTTGAAAGCGATTCTGAAGTCGGAGGACTTTCGCGAACTGTACACCACGGGGAATTCAGCTTTGATCTCGGCGGCCACAGGTTCCATACTAAAAATACTGAAACGGAGCAGTTCGTAAAAGATATACTGTACGGCAATTATTTAACAGTGCCCCGCAAAAGTAAAATCTTTCTGCAGAACAGTTTTTTCGACTATCCGCTCAAACCGTCCAATGCCCTCCAGGGAATGGGCATTCCTACAACGATCAGGGCACTATTTGATTACGGTTTAGAAAAAACAAAAAACCTCTTCAGTCCTCCGAAGTACGTTTCACTGGAAGACTGGGTTGTAAATAATTTTGGACGAACAATGTTCAACCTCTACTTCAAGGAGTACAGTGAAAAAGTCTGGGGCATAGACTGCAGTAGAATTAGTGAAGAGTGGGTTTCAAAAAGGATTGAAGGATTATCTCTTGGCGTGGCTGTTAAAAATGCCTTCTTCAAGTTCAGCGGTCAGAAGGTCAACTCGCTGATAAACAGGTTTATCTATCCTCCTGAGGGGATCGGACGGATTTCCGATAATCTCAAGGGTGAAATCGATAAGGACAACTCAGTGTTAACAAATACCAGGGTTTTCCAGGTAAACCACAATAATTTTACTATTAATAGCGTAATTGCAAAAAACTGCGAGCAGTTATACGATGTCAAAGGCAGAGAGTTTCTCACCAGTATCCCGTTAACAAATCTTGTGAGAATGATGAACCCCTCCCCTCCCGAGTATATACTTGATGCTGCTTCAAAACTTCGATACAGAGACCTTGTTGTTGTTACAATAATGCTGAACAGGGAGAGCGTTACAGACCTCACATGGATGTACTTGCCCGGCAGGGACATTCCTCTGGGTAGAATCCATGAACCAAAAAACTGGAGCGCCAGTATGGCGCCTGAAGGCAAGACACATATTGTAGCCGAATATTTCTGTTTTCAGGGAGACAGCATCTGGAACCAAAACAATGAAGACCTTACATCTCTCACAGTCAAACATCTGGTGAAGCTGGGACTAATTAAGGAGAGCGAAGTTTTTGACAGCTGTGTTTACAGGGCCCCCAAAGCATACCCTCTTTTGGAAGTTGGTTACGAAAAACACTACTCACAATTACTGGAGTACCTTGATAAATTCACAAACCTGCATATTCTTGGTAGAACAGGGATGTTCAAGTATCTAAATATGGACCGTGCAATTGAATCCGGCATAGAAACAGCTAATGCAATATTAAGCAATTCTGAATGGGAAACAGAAAGGGAAGCCCTGCCTGTAGGAGCTTAATGTATGAAGTGTGCCCTGATTATCCCCTCCTGGATACCTGAAGAGATTTTTTCCTCAAAAACCGCTGGTTCACAAATCAATTACTGGCAGCCCCTCGGCACTCTTTATGTTGCGTCTTATCTATTAAAAGCCGGTCATGATGTAAAGTTCTTAAACGGCGCCTTCATGCCCCATCAGCAGATAATCAAAGCGCTTCATTCTTTCAATCCTGAAATAGTAGGCATTTACTCAACCACATTTGGTTGGAACAAGGCTGTATTTACAGCCGCAGAAATCCGTACGGGCGGGTTTGAAACCCGCCCGTACATCGTTGTCGGGGGGCCTTACCCGGTAGCAATGCAAGAGAATTGCCTGGATGACTCAGCGGATATCGATGCGGTCGTAACCGGAGAAGGCGAGCTCACAATGGCTGAGCTGATGGACCGCCTTAACACCGGGAAAGACCTGGAAGGCATTGAGGGACTGGCATACAGAAACAATGGACATATAATAAAAAATCCCCCTCGCCCTCTAATAACAGACGTTGACTCCCTCCCCTTTCCTGCCAGGGAGCTGCTCGGTGATGCAATGGATTACATCCCCCCGCCAGCAACATATAAACGAAAACCTGTGGCAGTTATCATGACTTCAAGAGGATGCAATCGCAGATGCATTTACTGTTTCCAGATTGACAGAGACAGAAAACATGGAATACGCTTCAGAAGCGTTGAAAATGTAATGAAAGAAATAGAGCATTGTCTTGCCCAGGGATATAAGGAGATTAAATTCATCGACGATAACCTTGCAGCAGATTATGA
>PIVU01000550.1 GCA_003354025.1 Nitrospirota bacterium | reverse complement strand
AAAAAATATATGCTTATCAACATGGATGAAAAAGATACGTTAATAATATTATCTACACCACCAGAAACCCCCACGCTTTCAAGATCAGGAATGAATGACCCTCGACGTGAAGCGCTGACTATCTGTTTTGGTCTGGCGAATCCTGACGTCTCACAGAGCTCCAGAACCCATCAGACCTTAGTCCGTTGTTGTTCATTTATCTTAATAGTCGTTTTATTCGTAAGCGTCAAATAAACCCCATCTACAAATAAACCTGCAAGGCATGCCATGATAAATCCATCAAATTGATGGAGGTACAACAGATGGCAAAGAATACAAAAACAGCGGAACATATAAAGAAGCAGAAGTTCTGGAAGCGGCATGTAAAGGACTGCAGCCGAAGCGGAAGCACGCAGGTTGAGTATTGCCGGCGGCACAATCTGAGTGCAAAATGTATGACGTACTGGAGGAGAAAGTTCAGGCAAAAAGCACCGGTCACTTTTGTTCCGTTAATGGTGAAGCCAGAGGCAAAGTCGGCAAGGGAGAGTTCCCCGGCACTTGTGCTGTGTCAGGAGGGATACCGAATAGAAATCAAAGAAGACTTCAATCCTGTGGTGCTGGGGCAAGTGCTTCGGACATTAAGAGCAGTATAATGTTGGCACCTGCAGCTAACCTGAAAGTATATATCGCCATGGGCAATACAGATATGCGAAAGGCGATAAACGGGTTATCGATCCTGGTGGAAAGCCATATGGAGCTTGATCCGTTTTCCGGTCACATATTCGTCTTCTCAAACAAAAAGCATAACATTATAAAGATACTGTACTGGGACCACAATGGATTCTGTCTGTGGCAGAAGCGTCTGGAGAAGCACAGATTTATCTGGCCCAAGGCAGG
>PIVU01000068.1 GCA_003354025.1 Nitrospirota bacterium | reverse complement strand
ATGATGAAGTAGGAAATACTGCTTGGCTGCTGTAAATAGTATCCCGGTTATGCCTCTTTCCCCATTAACCCTGAGAACCGTCATGATCTGTCACTTCTGTCATTAATTTGGCGGATATTATTTCTACGTTTAATGGTCATTTTGTTAAAGATTCGCGAGTTATATCCGATAAATATAATGGTATTTAAATTGCATTATAGAACTGTGGTTTTAACCTTTATATAGTATGGAGGAAAGATATGTCCGAAGGTCACTCTAAAAAGCGCTGGACAGTATTAGCCGGGGCCTTAATTGTTCAGGTTATACTGGGTACTGTTTATGCGTTCAGCGTTTTTGTCAAACCCCTTGAACTTGAATTTGGATGGGGCCGTACCACGACCCAGTGGGCGTTTTCATTTGCACTTATGTCGTTTGCTATGGCCATGATTCCGGCAGGCCGGCTTCAGGACAGGATAGGGCCGCGTAAAGTCGCTTCTATAGGTGGCTTGCTGCTTGGACTATCATTTCTTCTCGGGTCAGTGCTTGTTGCGGAGAGCCGTCCATGGGCGCTTTATCTTACCTACGGCGTACTTGGAGGTGCAGGGATTGGCTTTGCATATGTATGTCCAATTGCATCATGTATGAAATGGTTTCCTGACAAGAAAGGTTTAGTGACAGGACTCTCCGTTGCAGGGTTCGGCGCAGGAGCGCTTTTCTTTGCAGGACCTGCATCGATTTTAATACTGCCGCAGGGTACAGGTGCGGAAGCTATGGGCCTGTCAAATGTGCTTCTAGTTGCCCTTGGCATAACAAAGGGCGGCGGATTCGGGTTGGGTTGGAAAATGTTTTTTGTCCTTCATGGAGTTACCAGTGCTGCGATGGTGATTTTCGGAGCATCTCTGCTGAGCAATCCTCCGAAGGGCTGGAAGCCCGATGGATGGCAGGCAAATGCACCGCAGAGCGTAAACACCGTTGATACGGGGTGGAAAGACATGCTGAACACTCCCCTGTGCTGCATGCTATGGATCACATTTATATTTGGAGCAACTTCAGGGCTGATGGCTATAGGACAGTGGAAACCTCTAATGGGAAGCATATTAAACGGCAAGACCTTTGCTCCTGAATGGATGGGAACATTCGGCCGTTTTGTTGAACCTGTCGGTATCCTGGCAATATTTAATGCACTGGGGCGCATATTCTGGGGTAAAGTGAGTGATTTGATCGACAGGCCCCGGGCGATGATGATAATGTTTCTTGCGCAGGGAATGGCATTTATGATGCTGGTTACTGTTGAGTCCCATTTTACGATCTTTCTTGCGTCAGCCTGGGTAGGACTTAATTTCGGCGGAAACTTCGCACTCTTCCCCTCGGCAACGGCAGATTATTTTGGAACAAAAAATATCGGTATGAACTATGGATGGATTTTCACTGCCTACGGTGTAGCCGGTATACTTGGACCCGTGGTAGGTGGTGTTTTGTTTGACGCAACACAGTCCTATGTCATGGCATTTGTATTTGCCGGTATATTATGTTTTATAGCTGCCGGATGTTCGGTAGTAGTATGGGGCCTCGCAAGGGCTCGTGCAAATGCAAGGCCTCTGAAGGCGGCAATAGCAGACATCAATGCATTGAAAGACCTTGAAAGACTGCCGGAACGTGAAGCGGTTCAGGCACCGTCACTTAACCGTGAGTATGCTGCTGAAGGCAGTTAGGTGAAATAGAAGAGCAATAGAGGATTTTAAAGTGAATAACAGAAGGACAGCCAGGTTGATTAACGGGCTGTCCTTTTTTATTTTTAAATACATCCCTGATTGTCATTACATGGTCTGAGAAGCTGCAGGCATATTTGATATATAATTAATCATATGTACTGATCTATTTATAATCCTGACTTCTAGAAATGTTGAAACGGAATGACTATTAAAGGCTTAAGAAGAATCGATGCCAACAGGCTTGAAATCCCCCGGGAATACAGGCCAGGCATGAGAACAAATGGAATTATTTATGTTGATGCAAAGCTTGAGTCGGGTCTTGAACAGAAAGCGATTGACCAGGTCGCCAATGTGGCGTCTCTCCCCGGTATTATTGGGCCTTCACTTGCGATGCCTGATATTCATATGGGTTATGGATTCACTATTGGCGGTGTTGCGGCATTTGATGTTAATGACGGGGTCATCTCTCCAGGAGGTGTGGGTTACGATATTAACTGCGGAGTAAGGCTTCTCCGGACGGACCTTGTGAAAGAGGAGGTCATTCCTGAACTCAAGGCCCTTGTCGAAGGTCTCTACCGGGAAATTCCAACTGGCGTGGGTTCAAAAGGGAAGCTGCGCCTTAATTCTGAAGACCATAAAAGAGTCCTTGTTAAAGGGGCCCGATGGGTTGTTGAACAGGGCTTTGGAGATGAGTCTGATCTTGAACATACAGAATCCGGTGGGTGCATTGAAGGCGCTGATCCCGGAATTATAAGCCAAAAGGCCTATGAACGCGGAAAGTCGCAGTTGGGCACACTCGGGTCGGGCAACCATTTTACGGAAATCCAGTTTGTAGATAAAGTCTATGATGATTCAACAGCAAATGCTCTGGGACTATTTGAAGGGCAGGTTGTTGTTATGGTCCATACCGGTTCGAGGGGGTTCGGCCACCAGGTATGTACCGATTTTCTTGAAGTAATGAAGCGGGCGGTGAAAAAGTATTCTATTGTTGTGCCGGACCGTGAACTGGCCTGTGCACCCTTTCACAGTCCTGAAGCAGAAGATTATTTATCGGCCATGAAGGCAGCTGCAAATTATGCATGGGCAAACAGGCAGCTTATTACTCACTGGGTAAATGAATCGTTTATGAGAGCATTCAATGCAGGTCCCCGGGCAATAGGGATGAGTCTTGTTTATGATGTTGCACATAATATTGCTAAAATCGAGGAGCATGTGGTTAAAGGTAAAAAAAGAAGGCTCGTTGTTCACAGAAAAGGCGCAACAAGGGCATTCCCTGCCGGTCATCGTGAACTCCCGGACTCTTACCGGAACATAGGCCAGCCGATAATTATTCCCGGTGACATGGGAAGGGCGTCTTTTGTTCTTATTGGAACGGAGAAAGGCATGCAGGAATCTTTCGGTTCCACCTGTCACGGTGCCGGAAGAGTCATGTCAAGAAATCAGGCGATTAAGAAGGCAAAGGGGAGGGCCATCTGGCGTGAGATGGAGGACAGGGGGATTATTGTAAGGGCAACGGGGAGAAATACTCTTGCCGAAGAAATGCCAGAGGCGTACAAAGATGTATCGGATGTAGTGAATGTGGTACATAATGCAGGACTGTCCAGAAAAGTGGCCCGTCTCAGGCCTCTTGGTGTAATCAAAGGTTAGAATCCTCTGAACTGAAGTTTCCTTGCCATATAAAGTAAAATAGACGTGGCTGTATCAGATTATTGGCTCAGGTGTCGCGGTTTATATGGGAACTACATGTTTTTTTATGTAATCCGGGCATGCTCGGTGTGCAGCCAAGCAGGTATTCTTTTAAAAACAAATTTTATGCGTTGTGTTGTGATTATGAGATATCAACCCTCAGGCATTCTTGACATAGATAATCTCTGATACGTCCCATTGGTGGGCCCGCTCCAAATTTGTTTTTAAAAGAATACCTGCTTGACTAGTAGCATTAGGTGGGTCAGTTAATTATGACAGGTAAGAATAATTGAAGAAAGAAAAACTTAACATAGGACGAATACCATACGCGAATTTATATCCGGTTTTTTATTATCTGGATAATAAATGCGATAACTCATCGTATAAGTTTGTCAAAGGTGTTCCATCAAAGCTTAATCAAATGCTTAGAGAAGGGGTTCTTGATATCAGTCCGTCTTCTTCTATAGAGTATCTGAGAAATAAGGATAAATATTTGATACTGCCCTGGTTTTCAATCAGCTCCCACGGGCCGATTAACAGTATCTTTCTTTTTTCGAAGTTTCCTCTGGACAAGCTGGAAGGCAAGACAATAGCACTGACTTCTGAGTCCGAAACTTCAGTTGCCCTCTTAAAGATTATTCTTAAAGAGTTTGTTTCCGTGAAATGTAAGTTTGTATCAGTAACGCGACGGAGTGTAAACAGTCTTCTTGAATCTTTCTCTGCTGTTCTTCACATTGGTGATACGGCCATGTCAGAGGCCCGGAAAATTTCTGGTCATAAAAGTGCGGAAGATACCTTTACCTATGACCTCGGAGAATTATGGGACAAGTATACCGGGCTCCCCTGTGTATATGCCCTCTGGGTCGTGAGGAGAAAAGTTGTTTCACAGAAGAAAAACCTAATCAAACAGTTGTCTCGAGACCTTGTTGATGCAAACAGGTACTCAGCTGGCAATTACCCTCTTATCGCGAAGACTGCTCCGCAAAAAGAATGGCTTACCGAAAAAGAGCTGGTCAATTACTGGGAAATAATATCCTACGACTTTACAGGAAAACATCTCGAAGGACTAAAGCAGTTCGAGAAGTATGCCAAAGGAATACGGTTGTAATTAATCTATCCGATGCAGTAATTCAAAATTCTTCCTCTTTGCCTTTTTCGTCAAATGTTTTATCTATGTGAATATTACCTTGATGTCCTGAGCCTTTTTTGGAAAAATGATTACAAGAAAAAGAAAGGAGATAACTTGAATGGTATCAACAGATGAATCAATGGATTTAATTAAGCTTCTGGCAGGAGCAGCACAGGAAGGGGCAAGAGGGGACATTGCTTTAGCCGCTCTGGAAGTCATGGAGGCCCTGGAAGCGGTCCAGTCGTCAAAATTATACGTACAGCATCCGGAAATGTTTGAGTCCGCGTTTAACGGTCTGATAGAGTCCTGTCAAATCAGAATTACGGACATGATGAGTCATGACTATCTAAAGGAACAGGTCGCCTATGACCTTGCTCTAGGCAATGGCCGGGTCTATGAGTGTTAAAAAGTGAGACTATATACTGTTTATTGTGAACTAACAAAGCAGGTTTATTTTACTGAAGCAGCAACAGCACTGTGAATGATTGCGCCATTATGAATGTTGAGAGCACTTTTTAATGGAGTATCGCCCTCAACAGCATCATTTACTCCGATGTTTGCCATCAGCTTTATATATTCAAGAGTTTTCCCTGTCAGCGCAAGTGTAGATGTCCTGGGATATGCGCCGGGCATATTCGCGACAGTGTAATGAATGACTCCGTCAACGGTATACACGGGATCATTATGAGTTGAAGGCCGTGTGGTCTCTATACATCCTCCCTGGTCAACTGAGACGTCGACAATAACAGAACCCTTATGCATTCTTGAAACCAGCTCTTTTGAAACAAGCTGCGGCGCCTTTGCTCCTGTGACGAGCACTGCACCGATCAGGACATCGGCATCCATGACTTCACCTTCAATGTTCTTTGCTGTTGATATTAATGTTCTGACCTGACCTTTATACATATCATCAATTATTCTTAATCTGCCTTCACCTTTATTGATGACGGTTACCTGTGCTCCCATGCCGTATGCAACCTTAAGAGCGCCCATGCCGACCGTGCCTGCTCCAAGAATTACAACTTTTGCAGGATCTACACCTTCTGCGCCTGTCATGAGGACGCCCCTTCCACCATGAAATCTCTGCAGATAATAGGCACCCATAACAGGGGCCATTTTACCGGCGACTTCGCTCATTGGTTTCAATAGCGGCAGTTCACCATCTGTTTCAAGAGTTTCATAAGCAAAAGCAGATACCTTGCGCTCAAGCAGCATAGTGATGAGCTTGGGAACCGATGCAAGGTGCAGGTAAGTGAATAATGCCTGTCCTTCCCGGAACAGGTCGTATTCAGGAGGAAGCGGTTCTTTGACTTTGACGATGAGTTCGGAATTTTTAAAAAGGTCCTGCCTGTTGCTTATCTCAGCACCTGCTTCAATGTACTCATTATCATTGAATCCGCTTCCATCGCCTGCAGACTCTTCTACGACTATTCTGTGGCCGTCATTTTTTAATTCATTAACTCCGGCGGGCGTTATGCTGACCCTGTATTCATGTTCTTTGATTTCTTTTGGCACTCCGATGATCATACTTTATTATAACAGCAACGTTTCGGAGGCAGGGTTGGGACCATTGTTCAAACAGCATTAGAAGGCAGCTATACCCCATGGGCATAAGCCTTTGTCCTTTGTTATGCCAGGCAGAGAGACTGTATTGATAACACTGTCAGTGGATGTATCAATAATCGTTACGCTGTTATCACCGCAATTCGTCACATAGGCCTTATTGCCGGTAAAAGCCACGCCGAGGGGTTCAATGCCCACTTTGATTGTTCCAGTAACCTTCATGCTTGTTTCACTGATTACAGAAACCGTGTTATCGCCCCTGTTCGTTACGTATGCCTTATTGATTGCCGGATTGACAGCTATACTCCATGGAGTTTTGCCCACTATCACGGTAGTGACCTGTTTATGCATAAGTGAATCTATAACGGTGACACTGTTATCAGCCTTGTTCACGACATATACAATTTCGGAATTACTGTTAACCGCTACGCCAAGTGGCTCGTTGCCGGCATCAAGTGATCCAAGGACTTTATTTGTTGATGTATCCAGGACCTGAATGGCAGTGGTGAGATAATTAGGAACATATGCTTTATGGCTCAGAGGGTTGACCGCAATATTGACAGCCCCTTTTTTTGCCCCCTTGCCTGTGCCGGCTGTTTTTATCTGGTCTGTCACGGTATTGCTTGCTGCGTCTATAACTATAATAAGATTATCTTCGGAACTATTGACGTATACTTTGTTTTTTAACGGGTCAACCGCTAAATACCATGGTGACCTGCCTACAGGGATTTTAGTGATTTCCATGTCTGTTTCTGCATCGATGACTGAGACAGTGTGCTCGCCTTTGTTAGCTACATAGACTTTCATATTATCGTGATCAACAGCTACTCCTAGGGGAGATTTGCCGACATTAATGGTTTTGATTACCCTGTCATTTGAACTATCGATGACTGAGACCGTGTCAGCAGATGTGTTTGCAACATATACCCCGTTGCGGGCGGCAAAAGGGCTGCTGATAACTAATGGAGAAAAAAATAAAACAAAAGAAAATATAAATAAGTATCTCTTCATTGCTTCCCCCCTGGAGTTGAGTGTATCTTTTTAGAATTGCATCCAGGAACGGTTAAGGCAAGATAAAAATATAAATTTCTTAATAACTTTTCTTTATATCATCCAGGGGATTACTTGGCAGGTATCCCTGATGGGTAAGGGATACCTGCGATTTGAGCTTAATGATTATGATGAAGAAGGGTATTAACCGCTTGTTTGAGCTGATAGGAAGAGCTTAGTCAAAGTCCGGGAATATTTTGACTTCCAGCGGTTTTCCGTTACCAAGGGTATTAACCGCTGTAAGTATGCCACCCTCTACATATTCCAGTTTGAATTCTCCGAAGCCTTGCCTGACCAGGCTTTGAGCATCTGAGGGACAGCCGTTTTCACATCCTGCAACTCCCCTGATCATTCTCGGGATCAGCTTATCCATTTCATAAGGAGCAAGGTCAACACCGAATTTGTTTCCAAAGTCCAGGATGTTGCCCGTAACCTTGGAGATGTCGACTCTATGAGGGTTTTCTATGTTAATACTTATAGAATCACTGTTAATGCTTACATCAATATCCATTTATTTCCTCCGGCGAGATTATTTCAAAACAGCTCTATAATAACAGATTCGTGCGGCATTTTTGTTATTCAGCCAGGTGCGTTTCGAGGATAAGCGATTTATTGAACTTCTGAAATTATCTATGTCAGCTGAACTATTCTTTGTTTAGAGAGGCTTGAGAGGGTTTGATGATAAATGCTTCTGCAGCTCACCAAGGGCCCTTCCTCTATGACTCATCGAGTGTTTTTCCTCATTGCTCATTTCCGCAAAGGTCCTTGAGTGTCCTTCCGGGTAAAAGACTGGATCGTAGCCGAAGCCGTTTTCTCCGCGTTTTTCCGTGCCTATGACCCCTTCGACATATCCCATAAATGTTTTAACTTCACCGCCGGACACCAATGCTATACAGCATACAAACCGGCCCTGTCTATTTTCTTCTGGTACATCTTTCATTTCGTGAAGCATTTTTTCCAGATTAGCCCTGTCGTCTGCATCTTCACCCGCATAACGTGCTGAATATACTCCGGGAGCGCCGTCAAGAGCATCTACCTCTATTCCCGAATCATCGGCGATTGAAATCAACCCGGAACATTCTGCGATATATCTTGCCTTCTTGGCCGCATTTGCTTCAAAAGTGATACCATCTTCTTCAACTTCACCGCAGGCTGGAAAGTCATCAGGTGTTAAGATATTGATGCTTTCATCCCCGGCGATTCCTGATGATTCAATAATATGCTTTAATTCCCCAATCTTCTTCTTGTTTCGTGATGCAAGTACAATGTCCATTGATAACTCCTGAAAGTAGTTTTTTTATCGTAATTCCTAATTCGTAATTGTCTTTTTAAGTTTGTTTGCAAGCTTAATGGCTTCTATCATACTTGATGGATTAGCTTTATTCTGCCAGGCAATATCAAAGGCAGTTCCATGGTCCGGTGACGTCCTTATGATAGGCAGGCCCACCGTAAAATTGACACCTGAATCAAATGCAATCATTTTAAACGGTATCAAGCCCTGGTCATGATACATGCATACGATTATGTCGAAATCGCCCTGGTAAGTCCTGTGAAAAACAACATCAGGAGGATAGGGCCCCGAGACATTAATGCCCTGCCTTCGAGCTTCAGAAATTGCGGGCCCGATGGAAACAACTTCTTCTTTTCCCATGATCCCTGATTCTCCTGCATGGGGATTGAGTCCTGCAACAGCAATCCGCGGATTGTTGATTCCGAGCATTTTCATTCCTGTACCTGCAAGGCCGATTATTCTTGAAACAAGGCCTTCTGTGATCCGGCCTGGTACGCTTTTCAGAGAGGTATGGATTGTACACAGAATTACTTTAAGCTTCTTACTGTAAAACATCATTGCGAAGTTCTTCGTGCTCGTCAGTTCAGCAAGCAGCTCCGTATGGCCGGGCCATGTGTGCCCTGCCATTTTGAGGGACTCCTTTGATATGGGAGCGGTGACAATTGCAGAAACTTCATTATTCAGCGCGATCGTTACAGCTTGGTTTATGTATTTAACGATAGCTGTACCCGCGCTTTTACATGGAGAGCGTTTTTTTTTGGCTAATGGCGATTTAACTTCAAGCACTTCAATTGTGCCTGCTTCCGGTATTGAGTCCGATACAGATGACAGGACCTTGATCTTCAAAGGCAGATTTGCAAGCTCCGCGGCTTCTCTCATGATTTCAGGATTTCCAATGACGATAGGCGTACAGCACTTTCGTATTTCAGGCCGGTGCAGGGCCTTTACTATGATTTCAGGCCCGACCCCTCCGGGTTCACCCATGGTTATTGCTATTATATTATTGTTTTTCACTGTAAAGTTTGGCTGATATATTTATATTATTTATCCGGGGGCAAGGCAACGATAGCATCCATTTCAACCTGTACATCAAGAGGAAGTCTTCCTGCCTGAAAAGTGGTCCTGGCCGGAGGGTCCTTAGTGAAATGTTTTTCGTAGACACTATTGAACCTGGCAAAGTCTTCCATATCCGCAAGGTAGCATGTGGTTTTAATAATGCTTTCAAGGCTTCCGCCCGCCTCTTCAGTGATGATCCTGATATTATTAATGACTATCTCTGTCTCCTCTTCAATGCTGCCGCGAACCAGTTCTCCCGACTCAGGATTAATCGGTATTTGTCCAGAAAGGTAAAGGAGGCCGTTATGAATTACGGCCTGAGAGTAAGGGCCCTTTGGTTTTGGCGCCTTCTCCGAGCAAAATATGACTTTGTTGAACATGCAATGGCACTCCTTTATTTTTTAGTCGTAGTGTACTAAATTACTATAGAACCGTATTTTTGACAATACTATTCCACTTGAAATGATTTATGTCATATAAGTTTTTTTGAGGATCGTTATACTGAAGAGTAATCATTCTGACACTTTATCAATTGACAATATTTAAGAATATGGAGGAAGACATGTCAAAGTCAATCAAAGGAACAAAAACGGAACAGAATCTATTAAAGGCATTTGCAGGGGAATCTCAGGCCAGAAACCGCTATACCTATTCAGCAGGTGTTGCAAAAAAAGAGGGTTATGAGCAGATTGCAGCTTTTTTCATTGAGACAGCGGAAAATGAAAAGGAGCATGCTAAAGTGTTCTTTAAGCACCTTGAAGGCGGGGACCTGGAAATTACGGCTTCTTACCCTGCGGGTATAATAAAGAGCACTGTGGAAAACCTTGAACATGCTGCAGCCGGTGAAAATCTTGAATGGACAACTCTCTATGCAGACTTTGAAAAAGTTGCTGAAGAAGAGGGTTTCCCCGAAGTGGCCAGGTCATTCAGGGAAATTGCCAAAGTCGAGAAGTTCCATGAGGCCCGGTATAGAAAGCTCATAGCGAATATCAGGGAGGACTCTGTATTTAAGAAGCCTGCAGCTTCAAAATGGCACTGCCGAAACTGCGGTTATGTTCATGAAGGCCCTGATGCTCCGAATGAGTGTCCTGCATGTAAGCATCCTAAGGCACATTATGAGGTGCTGGCAGAAAATTACTAATAAACCTGATGGTTTTCTTAAAGGGGAGTCTTTGGTTGAGGATAAACTGAAGACTTCTCTTTTTAGTTTTATATAGATATAAAAGATAGTAGTGTGATGAGAATAAAGGAATGAAAAGCTGCTGTTTTAATCAGCTATTTTTAGCTTCCCCATACACCGTTAATGAATTAACCGCAATTTCTTTCTTTCTGAAAAAGCTCATTTAAAACCAGCTCTATCTGCTCCGGTTTCATCCAGCCTTTTTCTAAAAGAATTCTGCCTATAAGCCTGTGGGGCCTGCTTGTCAGATTGTCATCGAGCTGCTCTGCAAGAGCTTCCTTAACCTGTTCAGGGGTGACGAAATTGAGCTCTACTGCCAGCTGAGCAAAACGGGGACAGTATTTCTTTGAAAGTTCTTTGTCAATGTTACTTTCCATGATCTTTACCTCCTGAATACTATATTTAAATGTGAACCAACATATTATCCAGAGAGCAATTAACGCACAACTTATCACACTACCTCTTCTTTGGTAGAAGAATTAGCGTTTTCGCCCCCTTTATTTACATAATTATATCAGATATCCCGTTCATTACAATAGAATTGTGATCACAAATTATTTACGTTTATCAATTTCCCATATTATATAACAGTAGAAAAAAAGGGTTGAATAATGTGCTGACTCAGGAATGTCCCTAGTTAATATATCCTAATCTCTATAGATGTCCACATATTTGCATTAGAAGCTAAAGATTTTCTCCAGATTTACGATATAAATAGTATAAGAGAGAGAGTAGATTTGAAGCGGTTTATTGCTTTAATTGGATTTAATATTCTAATAAAACACACAGTTAGGTGTTCCTGTACAGGTGCAACAGGTGCATGGACTGAAATAAGGAGTTGATGGACCTATGGATATTGCGACTATTATTGGTGTAGTCGGCAGTGCTGCCCTGATTCTTGGGTCGATTATTATAGGTAGTCCCCTTTCAGCATTTTTCAACATCCCCGGGTTGCTGGTTGTATTAGGTGGAACTATTATGGCAACGCTTATTATGCAAAGGCTTCCAGTAGTTATGGGCGCAGTTAAAGTAGCGCTGAATGCATTTTTTGACAAAATGGAAACTCCCCATAAATTAATCAGCCAGATTGTCTCTCTTGCAGGGAAGGCACGAAAAGGCGGAGTGCTGGCACTGGAGAATGAAACAATAAGTAATGATTATCTTGCCAGGGGAGTCAGAATGGCTGTTGACGGTATAGATCCTCAGGAAATAATTAATACCATGAGAATTGAAGTAGATTCACTAATTGGCAGGCACGAAACCGGTCACAAGGTTTTTAAATTCATGGGAGCCACGGCCCCTGCTATGGGCATGATAGGTACTCTCATCGGTCTTGTCCAGATGCTGCAGACATTAAGTGACCCGTCTGCAATCGGGCCGGCCATGGCTGTTGCGTTGTTGACAACTTTTTACGGTGCTGTACTTGCCTTTGTTCTCTTTAATCCAATAGCTGAAAAACTGGAGGACAGGACAAAGTCAGAGGAAATATTGCTCGAGATTATAATCAACGGCATTGACGGCATAGCCCGCGGTACGAACCAGATGATTCTTGAAGATAAACTGGTTTCCTTCCTTTCACCCAAGAGCAGGAAGCAGAAGTAACAATGGCGAGGGCAAGGAAAGCAGGAGGCGGTGAAGGAGCACCTGCATGGATGGCGACATTTGCCGACCTTATGAGTCTGCTGCTCACTTTTTTTATCCTTTTACTATCCTTTGCTGAAATGGACATTGTTAAATTCAAGGATGCCATGGGATCAATTGGTTCCGCCCTTGGTGTGTCCCCCGGCGGAACCGGTATGTTTAACAACTCGACAAGCCCTGTATCGTTTAATCAAACACCTTCAACACCTGCCCCCCCTGCTGCGCCTTCTGCAGTGGAGGCTGTCAATGCGAAAGCAGTCAATGAGGAAATAGCCGGGGAGCTGGAGGATCTTGTGGAGCAGTTTAATCTTGATGAGGATGTTGAGATCAAGGCCACAAAAAGAGGGGTTGTTATGAGAGTAAGGGGAAGAATGTTTTTTAATCCCGGGACTGCAGATCTTAAGCCCGGAGCCCAGCCGCTCCTGGAAACAATATCAACGCTCCTGAAAAAGTTCCCCAAGAAAATTGCTATTGAAGGTCATACGGACAATATCCCTATCAGCAGCGGCAGGTATTCCAATAACTGGGAGCTGTCCACTGCCCGAGCATATTCAGCCCTGAAGTATCTGCAGGAATATGAAGAAGTGGACGTGAAAAGGATCCATATTGCCGGGTTCGGTGATACCCATCCGCTTACATCAAATGACACCCCTGACGGCAGGGCAAAGAACCGTCGGGTAGAGTTTGTATTTCAGGAAAATTAACTCAGTTTCTTACTTTTTATCTCAGTCAGATTATAATTCAGGCGGCCCAGTCCTATTTTCTCCCCATATTTAAACTGGTGAAGGTGGGCCTTGATCTTTCCGCCCCTGGAGAATATGTCCCTTTCACCCTTCAGCATGTCAAAACACGCTTTATCAACAGCAAGAATATCTTCTGATGCAAAAATGCCCGTGTCTTTGACAATCCTTCTGTCATCTCCTGCTATACAGTCGCACTCCTGAGTTATGTCAATGGCGAAATTCAGGAAGAGTTTTCTTTTGATGAGGGAAAGGATGCCCGTGGCATACTCCGACATTCTTTCAATGAATATATACGCGTCTTCACGCCAGTTAATCATGACCGCATCGATCCTGCATGCCGATATGCATTCGCAGCAGCCTATACATAAATTTGAATTAATAAAGGCCTTACCGCTTACCTCGGAAATTGCAGATACCGGGCAGATCTCCATGCAGCTTCCGCATATTGAACAGTTTCCCACATTAATGACCGGTTTAAGAGAGGAATGCTGTATCTGCTTTCCAGCACGTGATGACATGCCCATGGCAACATTCTTTATTGAACCGGCATAGCCTGACATTATATGGCCGGTGACATGAGTCAGCACTATAAGGTTATCAAGGACCTTCAGCATGGAGGGGACCTTTATTTCTTTTACATTATTGAAGTCTACCTTAATGGTTAGTGAGTCGGTGCCGAATACACTGTCGGCAATAATAAAGGGGCAGCCGAGTTTACGGGGAGTGAATCCTTTGCTGTATGCAAGGTTCAGGTGGTCGACGGCATTTTGCCTGTGGCCGCTGTATATTACATTAGTATCAAACACAAAAGGCTTTGCTCCCTGTTCCTTTATTTTCTCGACAATAATCCTTACTATATCGGGTTTTAAATATCCGGTAGTCTCCTTGTCGCCTATTGTCATTTTGATGCCTACAAAAGCACCTTTTTCGTATCCTGAAATATGTTCATTAATTCCACGGAGAAGGGTGCTTAGGGAGTCTGATGTAGTGTTGCCTTTCCTGAGTTTGCTGAAGTATACCTCGGGTTTCATGTAATCCCTTTCTATCTTTGAATGACTCTATATTTTTTAATGAACTTAACTGGATGATAAGACATTTTGGCCCTTCTTAGACCGTCAATGTCCAGGTCTTGCTCACGATTTACGTAGGTGCAGTCACCTGCCTCATGGATCAGGAATTCCTGGTTTATAACCTGGTACAGCCCTGGGATATCTATGTTGGCCTTTTCAACATGGATGACTAGTGTGTCGGGCAGGAACTTCTCTCCAATGGTGAGTGCGACTATTTTGCCCTCTGTTTTGATTGCGCCTCCAGTAAGGTTAAGCTCCTCATAATTTTCGAGCATGGCCAGTATGGCGCAGCGCTCTCTCTTGAGGCCGTAATATTTCTGACACTCCTTGACTTCGCACCAGTAATCTTCAAATTCAATACATTCCCTGACGAGTCCGGGAGTCAGCGTAATATATTCATAGGTATATTCGTTTCTGAACTTGTTGACCTTGTTTTTCTTGTCATGAAATTTGCGTCCTTTAAGCTCGATGAGTGTCTGCATATCGTATACATAGTCGAAATGTTCTCTGCTTTCTTCTACGGTGTATTTTTCACTGTCATACAGGTATGTATTAATAAAACTCTCCGGTACCCTCTCAATTACAGGCGGTCTGCCGCTCTGTATGAAATAATCAAAAACCATGTCGATAGTTTCAGTAATACTGCTCCCGCCGACTGGACAAAATACAGATGCCGGCTCTTTGTCTTTCAAGATGATAAGGTTATCTTTTAACAAAGAGACTTTGAAATCATAAGTTTTTTTGAAAGCGAACAGGTTGGTATATGTATACTCCGATGCTTCTAAAGGATAAGCGGATAGTATGCGCCGGACATCACGCTGCATTGACAGGCTAATATCACTGAATTCAGGGAAAGTAGGGATGGACATAATTTAATTATATCTCAAATGACATAATGGGTGTTACTCATCACGGCTGCTGAGATATTCAGATCAAAGCAATTAATGATGCAGTAGTTGCTGAAACAGATTACCTGTTTTTCAGGACACAGCTGAATGATACCTCTACAGACTCACTATTAGTATTGTCCCACATCAGGCAGTAGAATTCCTGCTCTTCAGTGTAGTAACTGTGCTTGCCGGGGTCGATCATTCCTTTCCCCATCATACGGCCCTTTTTGCTTTCGGGGTACTGAACTTTTTCTTCGGTGTGGTAATGAATGTTAAAATCCACAAAGTCTGAGGAATCATAAGAGTAGTCAAATACCTGGCCAGGCTTCAACTCAATGCATTCCTCATATGATCCACCTGCCTTGATAGTAAACGAATCCTGGACCACTTCTTCGCC
>PIVU01000274.1 GCA_003354025.1 Nitrospirota bacterium | reverse complement strand
AGAAGTTCTTCCTGCTTGCTGATCAGGGATTCAATTAATACCTTGGTTTCGTTAAGGATACGCCCCTGTTCACGCCGTTCATCTTTTGGGATAGTCCCCAGTGATTTTAATAGACTGGTGAGAAGGCCCTTCTTGCCGAGATATTTAACTTTCAGGGCCTGAAGATCTTTGAGGCTGTCTTGTTTGGTTAATTCATCCTGTGCCTGGTCCTTTATGGACTGGATGTCACTTAGCATTCCCTTTTTTAACCATTTCCATCAGGCTGGCAAATGCCTGTGGGTCATTATAAGCAATATCTGCCAGTGCTTTTCTATTTAACTGAATGTCCATATTCTTGAGTTTGTTCATGAACTGGCTGTAGGTCATGCCCAGTGCCCTTACAGCAGCATTGATTCTGACTATCCATAGAGATCTGAACTCTCTCTTTTTATTTCTTCTGTCCCTGTAAGCATATAACAACGCTTTATCAACAGCCTGCGTCGCTATCTTGTATAGACGGCTTCTTGCACTGTAAAAGCCTTTTGCCCTTTTCAGGACTTTTTTCCTTCTTCTTCTTGTCTTAAAACCACCTCTAGCTCTTGGCATTTATATTACCTCCTGAAGTATCAATAAATTAAATTAACCATCAATTATACAGTATATAAATAAATATTGGAATGGTACCATGAAAAAAATATCAAATCGAACCATGGATTATAACGCTACAAATTGAAAGAGCAGAAATCCTGAAACTGATTTCCGCTCTTTGATTAATGCACATATATTTGATAGCAGCTTAATAAGGCAGCATTTTTCTTACTGCATCATGATTGGATGCATCTACAATGGCTGATTTTCTGAGCAGTTTTGTCCTCTTAGAGGATTTGTGGGTCAAAATATGGCTCATATAAGCATGGTTTCTTTTGAACTTCCCTGTGCCGGTCTTTTTGAACCTTTTAGCGGCACCTCTATGTGTCTTAATTTTTGGCATTATATTATGAGACCTCCTGTAATTAGTAAATCATGTAATTGTTGAGAAATAGTATTATATACTTATATACGTACAATTTCCAAATTCTTATTTTTCAGTTTTTTCTGGCCGAGGATCATTATCATACGGTTACCTTACTTATCTCTACCTCCTGCACGATACTTCATCTCTGAGAAATGACAACAAACTATCTACACTCATTTCTCCGACATTCTCCCCATTTCTTTTCCTGATCGCTACAGTTTTACTCTCCACTTCTTTGTCGCCTATTATACACATAAAAGGCGTTTTTAGAAGAGTGGCTTTCCTTATTTTATAACCAATTTTCTCGTTTTCTGCATCAAGATCCGCTCGGATTCCTTCATTGATCAAAGAGTTAAGAAGTTCTCTGCAAAACGGCTCATGTCTATCGGCAATACTGAGTAACGATATCTGGACCGGTGAGAGCCATACCGGAAATGCTCCTGCATAGTGTTCAATTAGAACACCGAAGAATCTCTCCAGCGAACCCATGAGAGCACGGTGTATCATAATTGGCCGGCTGTCTTTGCTGTCTTTGTCTCTGTAATTAATGTCCAGCCTTTCAGGTATGTTGAAATCCACCTGAATAGTACTGCACTGCCACTCGCGTCCAAGTGAGTCCCGGACTTTAATATCAATCTTGGGTCCGTAGAAAACACCCTCTCCCGGATCAATTTTAAAATTGAGTTTTTTATGTTGAAGGGCCTTCTCAAGAGCAGCAGTTGACTTGCTCCACCCTTCTTCTGTACCGACGTATTTGTCAGGTCGTGTTGAGAGGTAAATGATATAATCGGAAAATCCAAAAGTTTCAAGTACAAATAGTGTGAAGTCCAGAACCTTCAGTACCTCTTCTTCTATCTGATCTTCAGTGCAGAAGATATGAGCATCATCCTGAGTAAATCCTCTGACCCTCAGTAGTCCATGTAACGCACCTGAACGCTCGAACCGATAAACTGTTCCAAGCTCTGCATAGCGGAGAGGAAGGTCTTTGTAACTTCTCATGTGACTCTTGAAAATAGACACATGGAAAGGACAGTTCATTGGTTTTATCTCATAAGCCTGACCTTCAACTTCCATCGGTGAGTACATGCTTTCCTTATAGAAATCGAGATGGCCTGTTTTCTGCCACAGGTCAAGTTTTGCCATATGCGGTGTATACAGGATTTGATAGCCTGATTTCTGATGTTCGTCAAGCCAGAAATTTTCAATCTGCCTTCTAATTGCAGCTCCACGCGGATGCCAGAGTACCAGTCCTGGCCCTATATCATCACTCATGCTGAAAAGATCAAGGTCCTTACCTAGTCTGCGATGGTCACGTTTCTTGATTTCCTCAAGGAAAGCAAGGTGTTTCTTTAACTCATCCTTTGAAGGAAATGCTGTACCGTATATGCGCTGCAGCATCTTGTTCTTTTCGTCACCCCTCCAGTATGCACCTGCAACGGATAAAAGCTTAAAAGCTTTCACCTGGTTAGTCTTCTCAAGGTGGGGGCCGCGGCAGAGGTCAACGAAACCGCCCTCTTCGTAAACGCTAATTACTGTATCATCCAGTTCATTAATAAGTTCGAGCTTGTACGTTTCCCCGAGATCTTCAAACAATTTTAGAGCGTCTTCTCTGGACAGTTCTTTGCGGATAAAAGGAGATTTTGATTTAATGATCTCCTTCATCTTTTTTTCTATTTTGGGGAGGTCATCCTGCGTAATACTGTGAGAACAGTCAATATCATAATAGAACCCGTCAGCTATTGAGGGGCCGATAGCCAGTTTTGCATCAGGATATAGTTCCTTAATAGCATGAGCCATGATATGGGAGACACTGTGCCTATATATTTCCAGATATTCCTGACTGTCTTTTTCTACTTCTTTAATAGTCTTTCTCCTTTGGAGAGCTATAGGTTGTCAAAAAAAGTTTTTATGCTGATTACTGACAACTGATAGCTGACAACTTTTTTATGGTAGGCACGGGCGGTTTCGAACCGCCGACCTCTACCGTGTCAAGGTAGCGCTCTCCCCCTGAGCTACGCGCCTTACATTATATATATAACATTAATACATTGAAAATATTAAAGAAATTTAGATTCTTTGTCAAGAGACCCATTTCATCTTTAATGTAAAGATTGGTTATGCGTATCAATAACGATGAATTAATGCTGATATTCTTTACTGCTCAAAACCGTATAAATAAAAAACCCTCTGATAAACAGAGGGTTTTTGTAGTTTATTTCAACTAATTACATTTTGTTTACATTTATAGCTTTTGGTCCCTTGGGGCCCTCTTCAATTTCAAAGGTCACACTGTCACCCTCATTGAGAGTTTTAAAACCATTACCTTCGATATTTGCATAGTGAACAAAAACATCGGTGTTATCTTCAGTTGTAATAAAACCAAATCCTTTAGATTCGTTGAACCATTTTACTGTGCCTTCTGCCAAAACTAACGCCTCCTTTTTTAAACAACACTACAATTAAAGTTAATATATATTAAAAAAAGGCCACAAATCAGTAAGTCTTTGTGCCCTTCTTGTTTGCTGACAAAAACTTCAAAATATTTGCAATATAATGGCAATTAAACTGATAAATGTCAATCATTATGTTGTTATTAAAGCATAAAATATACTGATAATATGGTGAGAAT
>PIVU01000549.1 GCA_003354025.1 Nitrospirota bacterium | reverse complement strand
AAGCATGGCTTAGCATTATCTGGCCATGCTTTCCCTATCTCATAGCGTTATGTATTTTTCCTGGATACATGATAACTTCAGCTGTCCAACTTTAAGGGCGGGTTACCACCGTCTATAATAAATATAAGGATATTGTAAATGGGTAACTATAAGTTCCGCAGTATGTTTATCATTTCTCTTTTTGTATTGCTTGTGCTAAATGCAGGGTTTGCCTGGTCCGAAGTTGTGACCTTTGAAAGGGAGTATAAATATCAGGCAAGTGAAGCCGACAGCAAGCTGTATTGCCGTGCAATTGCACTGGAACAGGTCAAAGTTCTACTTCTTGAAGAGCTTGGCGTATACCTTGAAAGTGAAACCGAAGTGAAGAACTTTCAGCTGACAAAGGACCAGATATCCACTATGACAGCAGGGATAGTCATGACTGAGATCCTTGATGAAAAATGGGACGGCGAGAAGTATACGATGAAGGCCAGGATCAAGGCTGATTCAAGCGAAGTAGTCAATTCTGTTGATGCTCTCCGAAAAGACCGCCAGAGGATGCGTGACCTTCATTCCACGAGGGAGAAGGCAAAAGCAGCATTAATGGAAGTTGAAAAATTAAAAACCGAAATTGCTTCTTTAAAAGGTGATAAAAAACTTGATCAAATGCGTAAATATGATAAGGCCGTCAAGGAGCTAAGCGCGGCCGACTGGTTTGAACGTGGAATCGGGCTCTACAAAAAAAAGAAGTTGCAGGAAGCTGTATATGCCTTTACAAAAACAGTTGAACTGAGTCCTGAATTTACAATAGCTTACTATAACCGTGGGAATGTATATGCAAGAGAACTCGGTAATCATCAGGAAGCCGTTATGGATTATGACAGGGTGCTGGAATTAAACCCTGAATAT
>PIVU01000548.1 GCA_003354025.1 Nitrospirota bacterium | reverse complement strand
AAAGATGCATCAACGTCACGAAAACATCAGCTTCGAGGGGGCCTAGGGAGTGCCTTTCCCCCGCATTTTGCCGGTGGCGCAAAACAATTAAAGATCACGTGTCCAAGCTGTATATTGCCTTGTCCGCCTCAGTATTCATAGATGACCCATTAATAAAGGAATGTATGGACGAAAAATTGGTCTAATTCATCCCCGTTCTTCAGAATCTCGCTTTGAAATATGTTAATTCTCACCCATTTCGCCAGTCGCCCGGCGAGCATTTAATTGTTTTTTTGTCCGCTAGGATCGCGGTTTCGTGACTCAAAGCCGCCCTTCTCCAAGCAGACGCCCTCATTCCTCGTATGTCTTAACACGGAACAAAACGTAAACAACTTTTCAACTGCAATTTAAAGTTTGTAAGAGCGGATGGATACCGATGCAAATGACGAGCTTGGCTCGGAATGTCCCTCTGTCATTAACATTCGGCGTAGAGAGGTTCTGCCATATCAGCTTGAGCCGATTTTAATGAATTAGTGACATGTGTTTACTTATTGCGCATTTATATAGGGCGGCTTTGATGCAACGATTAGCAGCGCCACGCGGTGAATGGATGAAGTATTTGGCCCGCGCTGGGCTGTCAAGGGGTGCATTAAAACTGTCAAATTAATGTACCAGGATGTGTTTTGATATCATTAAGCATAGTTTGGAAACAATCTTAGATATGTACTTATGTGATTTCAATAATAAAAAGAGGGTCGATAGGAGCTTGGACACGTGACCTTTAAAGATAGATGTATAAAAGTATATATCAGCCCAAACCGAGGCGAGCCGTCTCGCCGAGGGGACAGATATATGCCTGATAGTGATGGCCTATTTAGTCAATGCATTGCTTCACTTCTCGGGCCGGGGCTTT
>PIVU01000273.1 GCA_003354025.1 Nitrospirota bacterium | reverse complement strand
GTTTATCAAATACAAGATGTTCGCCCACAATTTCATCATGCTCGATAGTGTATGATACCGTTGGCTTCTTAATTTCCTTACTTTCCTCAAAGCTGTCATAGCTCTTACTGTAAGCCATTAAGAGTTCTGATTTGAATTCTGAATCTGAAGCAAAACTAAAAGAAACTGAAAGAATAAACGCAGCTGCTGCAAGTACGGCAATATTGACTATCCTGCTCATAATCCACCCTCCTGTTCCAGAAGCCTCAAAACAGGATATATCCTGCTTCTTCGGCAACCCGGCCATCCTGTTTTCAGGACCCGTGGCTTTGTGCCCCCCGATTACCCGGGGTTTACCATTTCGGAAACTATTTAATTATTTAGATAATTTGCAAGAAGGGTGCCAAATAATATTTCTTTATTTTTCAGGAAGTTGTGATTTTACTCACATTATTTATACTGTTGATATTTGGTATTAGTGACAATATTTGTCAGTCAAATACATAGTACATGGTACTGAGTTAACTGTGGTAAGTTGAGGAAGTCTAGACACGTGTTTAATAATTCTGTAGAGGCTTTTAGTGATCAGCGCAATTTATGCAATTTCTTTTTCAATTTCCTGGTAGGAAAACTCTTTAATTGCCGCCTGCTCTTTTGCATGCTCTATGGTCATACTAATTAATTTGCCATCCTTGCCCAGGTCAATGTATATATTTTCATTTATTTCTTTTGTTTCATACACTTCACTCTCAGAAAATTCCAGCAATGCCGTATCTGTATCCGAAAAATATTTTATTTTCATTTATCGATCCTCCCTGAATGATCTATCGAAAAATGTATTATGAACAGTTTCTCCATCATTTAATAATATCACCCTCAGTGCTCTCCCGTCCATTTCTTTTATTCTTGCCCATTTCCTGATTCTTCCATCAGACTGAATTTCCTCTTTTAAAGGATGTGTGAGGACCTGCTCAATCCATTCCTCTTTGATAATGCTTCTGTCCGGTCTTTTTTGAATGCACTTGAAATACTCTGTTTTTTTCATATCATTTTAACACTATGATCTATTTATTATTTACTTTGTCGGTGCTTGCCCGCCGGAACCCTATAACACCTGATATTTTCAAAAGTAACACAAAATTAGTGAATTCAAGAATGTCCCCACATTCATCCTCTGAACCTTGTACTCTGCCCCTACGCATTCTTATTCTATAACAAGCGTCCCACTATCAATTATAAGTGTCCCATCATTTACTACCATATCCCCCGAGATTGTTGTTTCACCGGAATGATTTGAATAATCACAATTGTAACCACTGTCGATAGTTACATTAATATTTCGGTTAATATTAATGCCGCCGTTTAGACTTACATCCTGGCTTTGAATAGTGGCTCCATCAACTGCTTTATTATATGCGCTCTGAAGAGAGGAATAATTTACACCTGCAATTCTTACAGTAGGATATACAGGGCAGTTATCAGTTCCATCATTTATTCCATCATTGTCGGTATCCGCTTTTCTGGGATCAGTCCCCGTCTGAAATTCCTGCAAATTACTCAGTCCGTCATTATCGGCATCATCAGTAGCATTGTCAACGCCATAATAGAGTTCAAAGGAGTCAGGCATGTTATCACCATCAGAATCCTGATCACAACTATTGTTTTCATCAGTGGGGCATATATCACATGCATTGCCTATTCCATCATTATCTTCATCTGTTTGGTCAGGGTCATAAACATAAGGGCATTTGTCGCTGTTGTCGCCGATACCGTCACCCGCATATAGATATATATCAGAGTTACCAGATCTCAAATCTGCCCAAACAATACGATTTCTAAAAATTGATGATTGATAAGCTGATCCGCTATTACTGATCTGAATTTCATTTCCCAAAGAAATATCATACATGTATATATCCCGGTTTCCATCCCTTTCTTCACTCCAGACAATTCTGTTTCCTGAAATGTTGGGATAATTTACCGAGTCACTTGCCGTTATCGGCATCATGGGTCCATTTGTGTCAATATTATAAGAATAAATATTTTCTTCAAGCATTGACATGTGCAACCATACAATGTATTTTCCTGATATGAAGGAATAAAATGAATATGAATTAGCATCATTGTTAGTAACCTGTCTAATCTCAGACGTAATCATGTTATACATGAATAGATTGAGAATTCCAGAATCATTCACGCCTGTCCAGACAATATGGTTACTAGATATTGCAATTTCCTGGAATGATGTAGGATTCAAACTTACAGAAAATTCAAGAAAACTACTAATGTCAAAGATTTGAATACTACTTTCATCCTCCCATACCACTAGATCTCCAGATATTGCATATGCATCGTTAACATGAAGATCAGATCTAACTGTCTGGCTCTGACCTGAAGAGATATCATATACATTTAATTTATAATACGGGAATCCCGTATTCCAAACAAGACGATTCCCTGAGATATCATGATACTCTTCATTCATCACATCCTCAGTAATCGGCATCTCTGGCCCGCCTTTAGATATATCGTATATGTAATTAAATGCACCTGCCCTTTCGTCATGCCACACAATATAATTTCCTGAAATACCTGGCTCAGCTTGACGTAATGGATCATCAGTAATCCGTATTTCCTTCCCATCCGAATCAATAGTCTCTGTCCCATCGAGAGGAAACACATCATTCAGATCATCCACACCATCTCCATCCGTATCAGGATTAAGAGGGTCAGTTCCGTCTATTCCTTCTTCATAGTCGGGTAATCCATCATTATCATCATCATTGTCACACCCATCTCCCATGTTGTCATCATCGCTATCCCATTTTGATATATGAACAGCTCCTGGTTCAAGCGATGTCACGGGAATCCTTTTACCGGTTGTATCTGACAAGAATATTTCTTTGCCATAAATATCAGTCATTATGATATCTGAAATTGTAAGACTTGTTTCTATTTCCTGATTAGGCAAACTAACGAAAGAGAGATTTATAATACTGCCATTCAGTGTAGTTGGGCCGGCAAGTGATGAATCATAGGCACCAACTATTATCGTTCCTGGGGTACTAGTAACAGGAACGATTGTCCATGTAGGCGTTGGGGTCACATCACCGGCAATCACCGCGTTCTCGGCAGCGAGTTCAAGCACTGTCGGATCAAATTCCACGGTTATCTGAAAGCCTCCCAGCGCTTCTGAGTAGTCGATATTTATCGGTACGTTAACTGTTACCCCCTGGCATTGCTGAGCATCAGGTATTGACTGAACATTCGGTATGGATATATTTACCGCGAATACGCTTGTGGTTATAAAAAGGTGCAGTAAAAATAGCAATGGAAATATTGCTGTTCGTTTAAACATTTATGTCCCCCTTTAAAAACAGTACAAAGTACTTAGTTCACAGTACAGAGTTAACTGCCGTTGTTATTCACTTTGCACTTTATACTGTGTACTATTATAAATATTTGACTAAAACCACTATATTTGTTACTTTTAATTATCTTATAAACAAGGGAGGCACTATGAAACTTCACGTTGTAATCGAACAGGACGAAGCCGGTTATTTCACTGCTGAAGTCCCTGCACTTCCGGGCTGCCTCTCCCAGGGTAAATCCCGCGAAGAAGCGCTTGCCAATATCAAAGAAGCCATTGAAGGATGGCTTGAAGTCATGGAGTCCAAGTTTTCCTTTGATCCCACCACCTCTATTGAAATCGC
>PIVU01000547.1 GCA_003354025.1 Nitrospirota bacterium | reverse complement strand
GACGGTGATACCTTTGCCCGCTCAATGATTATGGCGGCGCTTGGTGCATATTTACTGCAGCAGATATTCTCAGACATGGGACTTTCACTATGGGACATGAAGTGGGAAATCGCAAAGGATGGAGATGATCTCGTTTTTGTAGACACAATTGACACTGACTCCGTACGGGTTACTTATAACCTTGAACAGGATAATAAATCATACTTTGTCCATTTCAACAAACAGGCCATGAGAGACTACTATAAGATTATGCACGGTGACTGGCTCAATGCCGTAAATGATTCCAAGAAAATAGCAGCGCAGTCAGGGAGGCCATTTACCGAGGTATTATCGGAAGGTCAGCAGAAGAACGAATATCCGGCCAACCCTGTTATTGAAGAATCATTCCTCAATATTCAAATGCAGAAGTTTGAGATGATACAGCGTTATATTCAGAATCAAAGTAATAATCTTCAGGATGAAGCCGGTAAGATTGCAAAGGCTGAACTGGACTATTACCTGTCGGCGAATAAGATGGCTGAGTATGAAGCGTTAAATGCGGTTTAATTTGTTGTAGGGGCGGGTTTCAAACCCGCCCCTACATATGCTATTTCTTCTTAACCGTTTTCTTCTCACTCTCAAATACCCTTTTGTATATAAAATTCACATTCCTTGTATAAAACTTCATATCAAAAAGTTTGTCGATTTCTTTATCACTGAGGTATTTGGTTATGATTTTATCCTGTTTTAGAAGGTCCTTGTAGGGCACTTTATGTTTCCAGCTTTCCATTGCCCTGTCCTGGACAACCTTGTAGGAGTCTTCACGGCTCATTCCGTTTTCAGTGAGTTTCAGCATTACGCGCTGGGAGCAGAAGAGGCCGTAGCTTCTTCCGATGTTCTCTTTCATCCTATCAGGGTAGAC
>PIVU01000067.1 GCA_003354025.1 Nitrospirota bacterium | reverse complement strand
TCCATTTCCACTTCTGCAGGTTCAATCACACTCAGGTCCTGGTTTTTCGCCAAATCAGGAAGGCTGCTTGAGGAGACGCGCCATCCGCAGTGTCTTAATGTGCCTTTAAACGGCGGGTCGCCGGCTACATTTCCGGTGAGGCGGATTACTGAAGGATCGAAGCCTTCTTCAACAGTTATATCACTGCCTTCAGTTTCTTTCATAAGCGGTTCAATTACCATGTATTCGGTAATGGCATCCTTGCAGCCTTTATGTATATTTCTTACTGCAGCGCCGATCTGGCCGTCATCGTAAGCAGTGATGTCTTCCTGGAGGAAATCGATGAGCCGCCCCCTTTTCTGGAGGATTGAGAAAACCTGAACGGCCTTCTCATCAAATGGGGCTTTTTCCGGTTCAGGGGCAGTGTCTTCCTCCGGCGCTGATTTTTCACATGGTCCTGCTTTCCCGAGGCCGTACACGACAAGTGACAATATAAGGAAGATGAGCAGTCCGGCCCCGGCGCATATCCAGATCAGCATGTTCTGCGGCTGCTTAGCAAGCAGCGGGACACTGAAGAACAGCCCGGCCATCAGACCGGCAATAATAAATAATAGTGCAAATGATATTTTTTTAAATGACATAATTCTTCTCCTTCGAACTAAATAAGATCGTAAAAATATTCCATTATCATTACCAGGGAGGGGAAACCCCGCCCCTATGGTTAATTAAGGCTTTAAGTTTATACAAAAAGGAGTGTATTCATCAATATGATATCAGGCATAACAGAGTTTTCAAGGGGCTGGATCAACTGTTGAAAACTAAATATATGCTGAGGGAATAGTAATATGTCTGCAGGAACTGGCACTGATATTCTCGTCTATCATGCACTTAATAAAGGATAATTCAAAAGATGACCCTTTAATTCTATGCTGCGACTCGATTACGTCCCTTATCTTTTGCCTCATACAACATTTTGTCCGCATGCTCTATCAGGTCTTTAATTGAATACTCCGCCGAAGGAATTACTGTAGCCGCACCCAGGCTTATGGTTATGTGGTCTGCCGCATCGGACCGGCAGTGGGGAATATTCAATGCTTCAATATTGAGCCGGATTTTCTCTGCTATGGCCGCAGCCCCTTCAGCATCTGTTCCGGGCAGTATGGCTGCAAATTCTTCTCCGCCGTAACGACAGATCAGGTCTGCTGCCCTGTTCAATGACTCATGTAAAGCGCGGGCCACTCTGCTAAGGCATTCATCACCTGAGGCATGTCCGTAATTATCGTTATAAGGTTTAAAATAATCGATGTCGATCATGACCAGTGACAGAGGCCCGGACTCACGCATTGCCCGTCTCCATTCCTTTTCAAGGACTTCATCAAACATGCGGCGGTTAGGAATGCCCGTCAGTCCGTCAACCGATGCCAGCTTCTCAAGCAGATCACTTTTGTATTTCAATGCAAGGTGGGTTTTAATACGCGCTTTTACAATGGGGAGTTGAAAAGGTTTGACTATATAGTCTACAGCACCCATTGCAAGCCCTTTTGTTTCATCCTCCACCTCTGCCATTGCTGTTATGAAAATCACAGGGATACTCTTGGTCCTATTATTCCGTTTGAGCTGCCGGATTACTTCGTATCCATCCATTTCGGGCATCATTATATCGAGAAGTATAAGGTCAGGCGGATCTTCGGATAATGCTATTTCAAGGGCCTTCTTTCCGTTAGTGGCTATTTTCAGCGGATAGGCCGTCTTTAATGTCCCGGCAAGGACCTGAATATTTATCGGCATATCATCGACAATCAGTATACTCTGTTTTTTAATTTCGGTTTTCATTTTTCGACTCCATTTCTATTGTTATCCCCAATGAACCGGCTATATGGTCCAGGGAATTCAGTGCGCTTTCGTAATCAAAGTTATAAGCATGCTGCTCAAGATTATTTAATTCATCACAGCAGCTTGAAGCACCGAGATACTTTTTAAGATCATCCATCAACCCGTCCTCAATCACTTCACTATTTTGCATATTATTATTAAGTGCAATAAGAATCGACGCGACCACTTCAGTTTCTATATCTGCAGAGGTCCCGGATACTGCTTCGTCCTCGTTATTTGAATGATCGATTGACTCAATTGAATCAAGGACCAGGGTCAGTGCCTTTTGGAAATTCTCAATAAGCTCTATGAAATTTTTTTGATCGCAATGGTTGAATCCGTATTCAACGTCCCCTGCTGCCTTGCACAGCTCCATGGCGCCGACATTGCCCGACACTCCCTTAATGCTATGTGCGAGCCTTCTTCCCGATTCAATGTCTCCACTGTTTATGTAGCCCTGCATTTCACTTCCGGCATTAGAGAATTCATTCCTGAACTGTATGAGAATTTTTTCAAATAACACCTCATTGCCGCTGAGTCTTTGCAGCCCGGTTTTAACATCAATGCCGGGGAGTGTTTCCGGTAGATTCACATCATTGACTTCGTTGTTGTCCGGCTGCGGAGCACAGGACGCTTCTCTTTCTTTGGGCGTTACCCATTCTGCCAGTGTTGAAAAGAGCAATGGGGGATCTATCGGCTTGGTCAGATGCTCATTCATGCCTGCATCAAGGCATTTTTCCCGTTCTCCGACCAAGGCATGGGCGGTCATGGCTATGATCGGCAAATCACTGAAACGGGAATTCTTCCTGATTGTGCGTGCTGCCTCGTACCCGTCCATTTCCGGCATCTGCAAATCCATCAGCACTGCGTCAAACTCAGTGTCTGTGCCGGAGCCGCTTAAGATATCAACCGCCTCCCTGCCGTTATTTGCCAGTGTTACATTCAGACCCTCATTATTCAATATCTCCATGGCTACCTGCTGGTTAATTTCATTATCTTCAACGAGGAGAATATTTGCTCCTGCTATTTTTTCCAGTATCCCTGCTTCAATGTCCTGCTGCAGCGCTGCTTTGTTACCCACCTTCTTGCCAAAGAGCTCCAGGATAGCCTCAAAAAGAGTGGACTGAATAACCGGCTTAATGAGAAATGCATCTATTCCTGCATCTTCTGCCTGTTGCATGATGTCTTCGTGTCCATAGGCTGTCAGCATAATGATTGCCGGTATCACCGATAGACGGGAATGGTTTTTTATCTGCTTTGAAGCCTCAATGCCGTCTATCCCTGTCATTTTCCAGTCCATGAGCACAAGGTCGTAAGGATTAACGGCGGTATCCTTTTCTATCTCTACAAGGGCCTCTTCACCTGAAGCGACCTTAGTGACATCAAATGAGAAAAACGAGAGCGACTCGGACAGAAATCTGCGTGAAGTCGCACTGTCATCTACGATCATGACACGTAAACCGCGCAAATATGCAGGAGGAACAAGAAGATCTTCCTTGTCACTGGCCTGGCGGCTGAATCTCGCAGTGAATGAAAAAACACTTCCTTCGTCAGGCTTGCTGGTGACCGATATCTCACCACCCATCATGTTTACCAGCCGCTTGCAAATGGTCAGGCCAAGTCCGGTCCCGCCGTATTTGCGTGTTGTGGAACCATCCGCCTGGGTAAAGGACTGGAACAGCAGGGCCATCTGTTTTTCGCTCAGACCAATGCCCGAGTCTTTAACGGATATATTAAGCATGACCTCGTCCGCACCGGTTTCCTTTGTCGCGTCCAGTTCTACATTAACCACTATTTCACCTTTGTCGGTAAATTTGACGGCATTGGTAAGAAGGTTGATGAGAATCTGTCTGAGCCGTAACGGGTCTCCCACCAGAGAAACAGGAACGTCGGAAGAAATAGCGAATATCATCTCAAGGCCCTTCTCTGCAGCTTTAAGGCACACTTGATTGGAAACATCTTCAAGGACATTATTGAGGTCCATTTCGATTGACTCCATGTCCATCTTTCCGGCCTCTATTTTTGAAAAATCCAGGATGTCATTGATGATACCCAGAAGTGAGTCAGCCGAAAACTTAATCTTCCCAAGGTAGTCAAGCTGCTTTTCCGTCAGCTCCGTCTTAAGGGCCAGGTGGCTCAGTCCAATAATAGCGTTCATCGGTGTTCTGATTTCATGACTCATATTGGAGAGAAACTCGCTCTTGAGCTTGTTTGCCTGAACAGCCTGCTCTTTGGCCTGACCCAGTTCCTCCTCTGTCTTATGAATCCTGGCGATGTGCTCGATCATTTCAATGTTCTGCGTCACCCTGCAAAAAAATTCTTCTGCAAAAAAAGGTTTGTTAATGAAATCATTTGCCCCGTTCTTGATAAACCGGGCAGCCAGAATATTATCCTCACTTGCTGAGACCCCTATTATGGCGAGCTCATCTTTACTATGGGAGTTGCGGATTTTTTTTGTAAGTTCAAACCCGTCCATATTGGGCATCATGTAGTCGGTTATGACCATCCTGATATCCTGATGTTCATTTAATACTCTCAATGCGTCTTCACCGTCAACAGCCTCCACCAGGTCGTACTGATAGAGTTTTAACAGGTTAAGAACATGGTGCCTGGAGGCATTGGAATCATCGACAACAAGTATTTTGGTTGACCTGTTCAAGTAAAGGCGGTAAATAAGTGAGGTGATATATTTTATGTCCTGGTTGCCGCGCTTTAGTACATAATCAATGATATTCTTTTTCAGGATATGGTCCCTGATATCATTATTGACTTCCCCGGTAAATACAATGGAAGGGATCTTATGGGCAAACATCAGATCAACGATTTCTCCATTGGGGGCATCAGGCAAAACAAGGTCCAGGAGGCTGACAAAATAATCCGGATTGCCATGTTCGAGCAGTCTCTTGGCATGTGCGTATGTTTTAACCCACTTAACTCTGAATCCTAATTTTATTTTCAGCTCTCTTTGAACTAGAGTGCCAAAGAACTTGCTGTCTTCTACTAGCAGGATATTAACCATGAATTACTTCGTAAAACCTTTATTTTTTAAGAGGTTCCAGTTTAATGATATTTTTAGCAGGAAACTTTTTTATAACGTAAACTTGTTTACTATTATCGGCTGTTACCCTAGTTTACTTTAGTACGTTCACTTTCAAAATAAGGTTTCCCCCTAGTTGATCGCATTAGTTCTCGCACTACGGACAGTACATGGGCCGCTATATTGCCCAAACTCTGCATTTACTCAATTAACAGTGCCGCAATGTTGCACTAAAATATTTATTTTTTCACTTGACAGTGAACGTTCGTTCACCTATAATGTAAATATGAAACAGGAACAAAAAGACGAACAGTTGAAGGGCCGTATAAAGGAAATATCTCAATTCTATTATTACAAGGGCCGTATGCCGAGCTTTTCGGAAATAGGTGAAATGCTTGGATTAAAGTCGAAAAATGCTGTCTCCAAGCTGGTGAATAAGCTTGAGGGCCTGAAGGTCATCGAGCGGGACGAAAAGGGCAGACTGACGCCCGGCTCAATAAAATTCCCGGTAAGAGTTCTCGGAACTGTAGAGGCAGGCTTCCCGAGCCCGGCAGAAGAAGAACTGGTGGACACGCTCTCCCTTGACGACATGCTTATACAAAACCACGAGTCCACTTTTCTCCTGAAGGTGTCGGGCGACTCAATGTGCGAAGCAGGGATACTCCCCGGTGATATGGTAATTGTTAATAAAGGCCAGACTCCTCAAAGCGGTGATATTGTTATTGCAGAGGTTGACGGTGAATGGACAATGAAGTACTTGAGAAAAAGAGGGAGCAGCGTAATATTGATACCCGCGAATGCAAAGTATAAGCCGATTAAGCCTAAAAATGAATTGAAGATTGCTGGGGTGGTGACTGCTGTGGTCAGGAGGTATCAATGAACAATCAGCCATTAACAATAAGCTCATGGCCCCAGGCCGTAATGCATATGGATGCAGACGCATTTTTTGCGTCCTGTGAACAGGCAATCCACCCTGAACTCAGAGGGAAACCTGTTATTACCGGAAAAGAGCGCGGCATAGTTTCTGCCGCAAGCTACGAGGCAAAGGCCCGGGGTGTAAAAAGAGGAATGGGATATTTTGATATTAAGAAGATCTGTCCCGATGCCATTATTGTTCCTTCAGATTATGAAACCTACAGTCTGTTCTCCGTACGGATGTTCGAGATTCTCAGGCGCTTTTCGCCGGACGTAGAGGAGTATTCCATAGATGAAGCCTTTGTTGATTTAACAGGATTACGTAGAAGTCTGCACTGCTCTTATGAAATGATCGCATCACAGATACAGAAAACAGTAGAGAAGGAACTCGGCATTACTGTTTCCATTGGTGTCAGCCTTTCAAAGGTCCTGGCCAAAATTGGTTCTAAATATAATAAGCCCAATGGACTGACCGTAATCCAGGGGCGGGATATTCATAGCTATCTGGAAAAGCTTCCTGTAGACAGTATCTGGGGAATCGGGGCCAATACGTCTGCGTTTCTGCATAAACTTGGAATAAGGACGGCCCTTCAGTTTGCAAGAAAAGATGAGAAGTTTATAGAAAAACATCTGTCTAAACCTTACCGGGAGATCTGGTGTGAACTGAATGGAATGAGTGTATACCCTGTAGTTCAGGAAAGCAAAACCAGCTATAAGTCAATAAGCAAGACAAAGACCTTTACGCCACCGTCTACTGACAGGGCATTTGTTTTTGCACAGCTTTCCAAAAATCTCGAGAATGCCTGTATAAAGGCCAGGCGCTATAACCTTGCAGCGTCGAGGCTGACTCTATTTCTCAGGAAAAAAGACTTCAGGCACATTGGAATAGAGCTTAAGCTTAATCGCTCCACTGCTTATCCTTCTGAACTGTTTGAACCGCTTGTGCAGGGATTTAATCAAATTTATCAGAATGGCATCCCATACAGACTGACCGGGGTTGTCCTTTCCGGGCTGATGCCAGAAAACAGGGTGCAGTTTTCCCTGTTTGATGACACCACAAAAATAGAAAAGATGGCCAAAATTTATACCAGCATAGATGAACTCTCCACGCGTTTCGGTAAGCACACTGTCCAGCATGCTTCCAGTCTGCCCGTAAAACTGCAGATGCAGCATAAGGGTGATAGAAAGGATGTCCCTCAGCGGAAATCGGATCTATTCAAAGGTGAGAACAAAAGGCAGAGACTGGGGCTGCCGATGCTGCATGTTCAGGTTTGAGGAAAACCAAAGAATATACTCTGACCCTGTTTTATGTAAGGCTTAAGTGTATGTGATTTCAGGAAATGCCTTATTAAGACAGTTGTGCTAAATTCCGAAAATAAATAAGTACATTGTTGTTAGGGTGGGTTATGGATGCTTTAATTATATACAGTATTATACGCGTAGTATAGAGGAGGAGGGGTTGTGTTTTTAAAGAAAGTTAAAATATCTCATAAAATATTATCAGTAATTATATCCGGAGTCATTATAGCAGCAACTTTTGCAACATGGGCTGTTATGGCGGGAAAGAAACAAACACAGACCCTGTCAAGCATTTATCATGAAAATGTTACTCCCCTTGATAACCTCAGAAATATCCAATTAATAATCAGGGAACTGGAGTTCCGCATGACCGGAGTACAGGCTGATGTTGTTGCGGCAATAGGCTCGGCTCCGCACCTGAAGCAGGCCCTTGTGGACATTGACAAGGCATGGGCTGATGTCCAGGGTTCTATGACAAACTATGAATTGACCGAGGAGACGGTACAGGCTATTGCTACATTTGAAAAAGGGTATAACGGGTTTAAGTTAAATATCGTCAATCAACTCATGGAGGTTTACTCTGATAATGAACCTGAAAAAGTGGCGGATATATATGATGAGTGGCTTGATTATAAACCTCTCATTATGAAATCAATAGACAAATTTGCAGCGACTCTCAAATTAAATGTAAAGACCCACTATGAGGAAAGCCAGAAAACTGTTTCAAAAATGAATACAATTATTGCAGTCACGGCATTTGTGGCTATCGGGTTTTTTGTTCTCTTTGCTATTCTCATTGTTAGGACAATAAACAGGCCTATTCATACTGTAATGGATGCAGCAGAAGAAGTGGCCCAGGGCGATCTTACACACACTATTAATGTAGACTCCGGTGATGAAATGGGAAATATGGCAGACCGGTTAAACATTATGATTATACATCTCCGCGATGCATTCGGGAAAATCGCTGACGCGGTTGAGCATATGTCAGAGAATACAGAGGGACTGTCAAGTCTTTCACGCAGACTCCTGCATGGTGCTGAGGACCAGCGCCGAAAGGGAGGGCAGGTAGCCGCTGCTTCTGGCGAGATGTCGCAAACCATACTTGATATGGCCCGGAACACAGTAGATGCGTCGGAAGCTACTAGAGAATCCTATGATACTGCTACTGCCGGGAAGGCCGTTGTGACGGAGACAGTAGAAAGCATAACAAAACTTGCCAGCAGTGTTGGTGACGCTTCTGCCATGATCTACGAATTGGGCAGCAACCTGAAGGAGATTGATGAAATAGTTTCCGTTATTCAGGATATTGCAAACCAGACAAACCTTCTTGCACTGAATGCAGCAATAGAAGCGGCCAGGTCAGGCGAGTATGGAAGAGGGTTTGCAGTTGTGGCAGATGAAGTGCGAAAACTTGCCGAAAGGACCGCACGTGCTACCGATGAGATATCAACAAAAATCAGCTCAATACAGCACGAGAGTGAGGAGTCCATTGTTACTATGGAAAAGGGCCGGCTGCTTGCAGATGAGTCTGTGACAAATGCTACAAAAGCAGGAGAGGCACTCCAGAAAATAGTAGAAAGTTCAGACAGGGTGATGGATATAGTTCAGAAAGTAAACGCGGCAACGGAACTGCAGTCATCCGCCTCAGAGGATGTAAACCACAATATGGATGATATATCTGAGATTATTAATAATCATTTCAGTCTTGCCGAAGAAGTAGAAAAATCCGCATCGGACTTAACAGCCCTGGCCCAGGGTGTTATGACCCAGACATCATATTTCAAGACAAAAGAGAGCGGCGGGACTTCTGAAGATAAGAGAATGCTTAATGCACCTAATACAGACGGAGCAACCACCTCGGGGCAATAAGTACTTTGATGTCTGCCGGTAAAAAAAATATTCTGATATTTTGTTAATTATTATTCTTAGCTAACATAGTTTAAAATTGGTGTTTTATTGGCCAGACTCCGATTTATGCCAGTCAATGTAGGGCGATTCCTTAGGCTTAAATAGGGATAACCCTTAATTTGCGCTAAAGTTATCTTTTTTATGTCCGAATAAATATATAAATGTAGCAAATGGATTGTTTTTAATATTTAGCTTGAAATTATTTTGAAAAGGGGTTAACAATGATTTTTAAAAAATTGAAGATCACGCATAAAGTCACGATTATTATCGTATCGGGAATTATTATTGCCGGAGCTCTTGCTGTGCAGAATATTACAATGGGTAACAGACAGATTGAGACCCTTGAGACTATTTATAATGATAATGTTACCCCACTGGACAATTTAAGGAAAATCCAGTTGAGTTTCAGAGAAATAGAGTTCTATATGACCGGCGTCACCTCTGATGTTGTAGCTCCCATAGGCGCAGGAAAACACCTGGAAAAACAGGTTAAAGATATTGAAATTTTATGGAATGATGTTAGCGGCATATTGACGGACCAGGAGTCGAAGGAGAAGTTTGAAAAGGGATTTAAAGGTTTTAAACAGTTATCGGTCGAACTGCTCAAGGTATATTTTAATGAAGAATTGGAAAGAGTTGAAGAAGTCTATGATGAATGGCTGGATTACAAGCCTCTCATTATTAAAAGCATAGACAAGCTGTCAGAAAATCAGAAAGCCTCGGTTAGGGATAATTATGTTAACAGTAAGGAGCTTATCTTAAAGTCGAATAAAGTAGTGGCCATTGTATCACTGGCAGTTCTTGGACTCTTTGTTTCTATAGCTATTTTCACGATCCGTTCAATAAAAAAACCGATACAAACAGTTGTTAATGCTGCAGAGCTGGTTGCCGGAGGCGACCTTACGCAGAGTATTAATGTAAATAGTGAAGATGAAATGGGAAGCATGGCAAGAAGAATTAATCGCATGATTGAAAATATTAAAGGTGCGTTTAAGAAGATTATACTTTCTGTTCAGACAATGTCTTCTGATACCGAAAGTCTGACAGACCTGTCCAAACGACTTCTGGAAGGTGCAGAAGACCAGCGTGCAAAGGGTGAGCAGATTGCAGTTGCATCAACGGAAATGGCGCAGACGATTATGGAGGTTGCCCAAAATACGACACAGGCCACAGATGCGACGAAAGAATCATATGAAGCAGCAGAGACCGGTAAAAATATAGTTGCACAGGCGGTGCAGAGCATACAAAACCTTGCATCCAGTGTAGGCGATGCATCAGGAACAATTGAGGGTCTTGGTAAAAACCTTGAAGAGATTGATGAGATTGTATCTGTTATACAGGACATTGCAGACCAGACAAACTTGCTTGCTTTAAACGCAGCTATTGAGGCCGCACGTTCCGGGGAGCATGGCAGAGGGTTTGCCGTGGTTGCCGATGAAGTGAGAAAGCTTGCTGAGAGGACTGCAAAGGCCACTGATGAAATTGCATCGAAGATAAATAAGATTCAGGCTGAAAGCAAGTCGTCCATGGCGATAATGGAAAAAGGATCTGCCCTTGCTGAAGAATCAGTAACAAACGCCGAAAAAGCCGGAGAGGCCCTTCAGAAAATAGTTGAAAGCTCCGACAGTGTTATGGACATAGTTCAGAGAGTGGCTGCAGCAACGGAAGAGCAGTCCTCGGCAGCAGAGGAAGTCAGCCAGACAATGGAGCATATCTCCGGAATTATTAACGAACACTGCGGCCTGGCTGAAGAGGTTGAAAAGTCTGCTTCAAGTCTGTCATCGCAGGCTAAGAATATAATGGAACAGACCTCATTCTTTAAAATAGATGATGACTCGCAAGACCATGCTACATCGCCAGGAATGATGTCTTTTGACAGCAAGCATTCAAATAATTCAGGAGAGGTGAGTAAAACATAGTAACTCCCTCTTTGTAACTAGTTGGACCTTCACTATTTTACACCCCGCTATAGGTATTTCTGTATATGAGACTGCATGTCTACATTGTTTACTCCAGAACAGGAATATAAAAAAAATTTACATTTTGTGTGTTAAACACTAAAGTTCTTCAATCCAGTGCCGATAAATTAATTATCAGGCATTGGATGGAAGGGGGTAGTATCCTGAGGCTTATATTGTTTAGAGGGAGAATAAACAGATAACCTTATTAAAGAGAACATAAAAAAGCCCATGAAAAAATTTATGAAAAAAATGAATATCGCAGCACTATTATCAAAAGTAAAAATAAGGGACAAAATACTATTTCTTACTATTAGCAGCATAGCAATATTTATTGCATTCTCGGCAGGTACGGTCTATTTGGGGAAAAAGCAGATAAAAACTCTTGAGGATATATATGTCAAAAAAGTAATGCCCCTTGACCAGATGAGGAATATTCAGCTTATCTTCAGAGAAACTGAATTCAGGATGGCCGGTGTTGCCGCTGACATGGTAACAGGTACGGCTGCGGTTAATCATCTTAAAGAAGCGATCAAGGAAATTGATGAACTATGGGCAGAGGCCGGAGAAGAACTAACAGGAGAATCACTGTTAGTGGAAAAAGAAAAGTTCAATGAGGGATATACGGGCTTTAAGGGAATTGCGGGACAGATAGAAAAAGCGTATATGAAGGTCTTTTATGACGGTGATACTGATGCTATGGAAGAGGCCTATGACGAGTGGCTGGAATTCAAACCGCTAATCTTTAAATCAATCGATAAGATGGCCTTAATGCAGGAGGAATCGGTCAAGGAGTTCTACTTACAAAGACAGGCGTTGATCAACAAAGTCAATGTGTTTATTATTGGCGGCTCCGTTGGTGCGATAGGGTTATTCATTCTCACTACAATTCTCCTTATCTATTCAATAAACTCTTCTATAGGTACGGTTGTTGAGTCTGCCAAAGAGGTTGCAAAGGGCGACCTTACCCATGTTGTGGACCTTGACAGCAAGGATGAGATGGGTGTTATGGCCAAAGAATTAAATGCAATGCTTGAAAGGCTTAACAATGCATTTTCAACTATTACTCAGGAAGCAGAGAATATCTATAAACACTCGGAGAACCTTACAGACGTAGCCGACTTCCTTCTGAATGGAACGAACGAGCAGAAAATGCAGGTAGAGCAGATTGCTACATCCACTACGGAGATGTCTCAGACAATTGTTGAAATGTCCAGAAACGCCTCTGATGCTTCGGAAGTAACGAAACAGTCATTTGACTCTGCAAAAGAGGCCAGCAATGTAAGCGAACAGACAAAGGTCAGTATCGCAAAGCTTGTCTCCAGCGTATCGGAGGCTTCGGGTGCAATTTCGGGTCTTGGCACCAGCGCTGACGAAATTGGAGAGATAGTTTCTGTTATTAAAGAAATCGCGGACCAGACAAACCTTCTTGCCCTGAATGCGGCGATTGAAGCTGCGAGAGCGGGTGAGCAGGGAAGAGGCTTTGCAGTTGTTGCAGATGAAGTAAAGAAACTTGCGGAAAGAACGGCAAAGGCCACTGAAGAAATAGCTGTTAAGATCCAGGCCAATCAGAAGGAGACTACTAAAGTAATATCAAGCATGGAGCAGGGCAAGGCGGTTGCTGATGAGGCCATTGCAACAACAAATGATGCTGGAGAAGCGCTTAAGGTAATTGTTGCAAGTTCGGAAAACGCAATGGATATGGTCCACAGAATTGCCGCAGCAACAGAGGAGCAGTCTGCGGCTGCTGAGGAAGTAAGCCAGACCATGGAGCATACCGTTGGGATTATTAATCAGACCTATATACTTTCAGAAAATGTTAAAAAGGTTGCCGGTGAGCTTATTTCAGTTGCAGCACAACTGAAATTACAGATGGAAGGGTTCAGGACCTATGCCAGTGTAACATTGAATGAAGATGTTATTGAGGAGATTGCAACAACACCATTAAGTGAATATGATCAGGCTCAGGCATGAGGAAAGAAATAGTTAAAGATTCCTGTTGAAATGCCGACAATATATTATGAACATATTAGAAGGCCTTATGGCCGTAAACACAACTTTCTCAAAGGAGGGAAGCAAATGAAGAAAGTATTAACACTACTCGTAGCACTGGCAGTTCTACTCGTCGCAGGACAGGTAATGGCAGGCAAGGTTCCAACACCGGAATCATTTGACGGCATTACTATTGTTGACGCAGACTGGGTCAAGTCAAACATGGGCACAGTAAAAGTCTATGATGCAAGAAAAAAGGGTGAATTTGTAGAAAAACATATCCCCGGCGCAATCTCTGCAACTTACAAAGAGAAGAGCGTAAAGAACCTTGACTTTGATTCAAGCAAAGACAAAATGAAAATGAGCAAGTATCCTACAGATAAAAGCACACCGGTTGTTGTTTATTGCAACGGTCCAAAGTGCTGGAAGTCTTTTAAGACAGCTGTTCTGCTCGTCAGAGAGGGATACACAAATGTTAACTGGCTCAGAGACGGATTCCCGGGCTGGCTTGATAAAGGTTATCCAACAGAATAAGATTTATTGAATAACGGAATCAAGGGGCAGCAAAAACGTAAAAGTTTTTGCTGCCCCTTTTTTTTGCGGTCCAGTGTGCAGGGAAAGACGGCTAATTGTTTGTGTTGAATTTCCCTGGCAGCAACTGTATATTTCTGTACATGATAAAATACTAAAACGCTAATATGAAAAAGATGAAAAAAATAATAGGCCTGTTCATTGTATGCGGCATACTCATTGTATTCGTATTGAATGCTGGTTGTGCACAGGATGCTAATGACCATAATTACACCTATAGAGTAGTCAATACATATCCTCATGACAGTCGTGCTTTTACCCAGGGGTTGTTTTTCGCAGATGGCTATCTTTATGAGGGAACAGGGCTTAATGGAAGATCGTCTCTTCGCAAGACCACTCTGCATACAGGCAGAGTGCTAAAGTCTGTTGAATTGCCCAAAGAGGTTTTCGGAGAAGGTGTAACGCTGTGCAGGAACAGAGTCATACAGCTTACCTGGAAAGCACGTCAAGGGTTTGTATACAGCAAAGACAGCCTGGAGCTGCAGGACACCTTTAAGATACAAACTGATGGGTGGGGTATAACATTTGACGGTACAAAACTGATAGTCAGCGATGGATCGAATCAGCTATATTTCCTGGATCCAGATACATATAAACAAACCGGCCGGATCAGTGTTCATGATAACAACGGTCCTGTGAAGAACCTGAATGAGCTTGAATATGTGAAGAATAAAATATATGCAAATGTCTGGCGGACCAATGATATTGTTATGATAGACCCTGCGACAGGTGAGGTGAGTGGACGGGTGAACCTGGAGAAACTTACTGGTATGTCAGGTGGAGACACAAGCTATAAGACACTCAATGGCATTGCTTATGATGAAAAAAATGACAGGTTATTTGTTACAGGTAAATTATGGCCGGATCTATATGAGATTGAGCTTATTCCGTAGGGATTATCTGTTGTCTTGTTTTTGTCTCATATTATTTTTTTATTCCAATCTCAAGTTGTCTTTGCCTCAGGGCCTTAATCCTGTCTCTTAAATCAGCGGCCTTTTCAAACTCAAGCTTTTTCGCAAGTTCTTTCATTTCATTTTCCATAGCCATGATAGTGGACTCATCTCCGTATTCAACCTTTTCCTCGGCCACAGAAGGGACTGCAGGGTAGTCGGCCTCGTAGATTGAACTGAGAATATTGGTTATCTCTTTTTTTACTGACTGCGGAGTTATTTTATGCTTGCGGTTATATTTTTCCTGAATTTCTCTGCGACGTTTAGTTTCATCCATAGCTGTTTTCATTGAGCCTGTTACAGTATCAGCATAGAATATAACACGGCCGTTAATATTTCTTGCCGCTCTTCCTGATGTTTGGATAAGAGACCTCGCCGAGCGAAGGAAGCCTTCTTTGTCTGCATCGAATATTGCCACAAGGGAAACCTCCGGTATATCAAGTCCTTCCCTTAATAGGTTTACTCCTATGAGGACGTCGAATTTCCCCAGCCTGAGGTCCCGGATGATTTCTATACGTTCAAGGGTAACAATGTCGGAATGGAGATACCTGCCCTTTATTCCTGCTTCTGTATAATATTCACTAATGTCCTCTGCCATTTTCTTTGTAAGGGTAGTTACAAGTACTCTTTCACCCACTTCTGCTCTCTTCCTTACTTCACCAAGAAGATCATCCAATTGTCCGGCAACAGGTCTTAGTTCAATCACGGGGTCCTTTAATCCTGTCGGCCTTACTATCTGTTCAATAATCCGCTGGTCTGACTTCTCAAGTTCATATTTAGACGGGGTTGCAGATACATAAATTACCTGCCTGGCCTTCTGCTCAAACTCGTGGAACTTGAGCGGTCGGTTATCAAGGGCTGAAGGCAGTCTGAAGCCATGATTGATCAAAGTCTGCTTGCGTGATTTATCTCCTGCGTACATGCCGCCTATTTGCGGGACAGTCGCATGGGACTCATCGATAATTATCAACAGGTCGTCGGGGAAATAATCAATAAGACAGCTTGCCGCCTCCCCGGGGGACCTTCCTGTAAGATGTCGTGAATAATTCTCTATCCCATGGCAGAAGCCGAATTCCTTGAGCATTTCCATATCAAATCTGGTTTTCTGTTCAAGTCTTTTTGCCTCAAGCTCCATTCCCTCGCGTAGGAGATGTATCAATTGTTCGTCCAGTTCATTGTTGATTGCTTTTAGTGCTTTATCAATTCTGGGGCGAGGGGTAATCCAGTGACTGTTGGGATATAGAGATATACTCGTCAACTGTTTTAATGTCT
>PIVU01000272.1 GCA_003354025.1 Nitrospirota bacterium | reverse complement strand
CTATCATTTTGTCCAGGGCTTCTTTCTGTGTTTTGCCTTTTGCAATAAAGCCGGGTATTTTGTCACTTGTTACTAACCATTTGCCGTTTTCATCCTGTGATACTGTAAATTCTTTCATTCCAGTGGTTCCTCTGATTCCTGTTTTATTGAATTATAGCAAAACAGGGCAGGATCATTAAAGGACGTTTAAGATAAATTGGTATGCCATTGATATACACAAAACGAATTTGATGGATGCACCTGCCAGAAAACCCAGTAATGATCCAAGTGCGGACTTGAATGCCTGGTCCCGGGTCCTTCCGCCGATTATCTCACCGGAAAATGCTCCGATCACAGGACCCAGTATTATCCCTATTGGAAAGAGAAAGATCAGGCCTAACACCATGCCGATGGTACTTCCCCATATACCGTATTTTGAGCCTTTAAATCTTTTTGTGCCGTATACCGGGATAACATAATCAAGGAGTAGAACAACGCCTGTAAGAACTGCATATGCTATAAGAAATTTAGAGGAGAAAGGTTGTTTTGAACTCAATTGAAGAATGATTAATGAAGCATAACACAGCGGCGGTCCGGGGATAATGGGCAGCAGGCAGCCAATTGTTCCGGCTATCATAAGAATTCCGCCCAGTATGATTAGAGTAATATCCAGAGCCATGGTCTCTAAGTCTACAATGTGATAAATAAATTTCCAAGTGAAGTGCATGCCCGGACAGACTGCTGCTGAAAGAAAAATACACATCCAAAAAGCACGAAGTGTAAATTTATCATTTAAATTACAGTCGGGGGTGTAAAAGAAATCTTTTGTCTGTACAATACTCTGTTATGTATACGCTTGTAGATGACAGAGATGACTTTTTAATTATCGACAAACATCCTGGTACTAATTTCCATAAGGGTCCTGTAAGTGGCGGTATTACAACTATTATCAGGGGAGATCTTGGTATTAAGGAGCTCTATACCATTCACCGCCTTGATATCATAACATCGGGGCTGCTTGTCTTCGCAAAGAGCAAAGGAGTTGCTGCTGAACTGTCGCGGCAGTTCAGGGAGAGGCTGATTGAGAAATATTACATAGCCATATCCGACCGCCGACCCAAGAAAAAGCAGGGGCTGATTAAGGGTGATATCGTTAAGGCAAGGAGGGGCGCATGGAAATTTGCGAGGACCTTGGAAAATCCTGCGATTACACAATTTTTCAGCCAATCCATTGGAGAGGGTCTGCGCCTGTATATATTGAAACCCCTTACAGGCAAGACGCATCAGATTCGTGTTTCACTTAAGAGCATCAGTGCTCCTGTTTATGGCGACCCTCTTTATCACAATAAGGAGTATCTGGATAAAGAGCCGGACCGCGCATATTTACACTCTTATGCAATGAGATTTACTCTGAAGGGAAATAGTTATGAGTTTGTTCACATTCCTGATAAGGGAGAATGCTTTAAGAGTGAGGCCTTTCAGATTGCCATAAAAAAATATGAAAAGCCCTGGGAACTTGACTGGCCTTCAATCGGCTGAAAGAGAAGTTGATCTATCCTGCCTTTTTATTTGTCTCTGAAAATCCTGAAATTCAATTCCTCAAATATGGAATTCTTATATTCAATAGGTTCAAGAATAGACAGGTCAATGGTGCCGGTTAAAAAGTTGTCCAGTAGTTTATTAAAGTTGGCAATGTGTTCTTTAGTCCTGCCTGATGAATATTCCCTGGCTGTATTGGCTGACATGAGGAAGGCCCAGTCACTGCTTTGAGCAAGTAAAAGCTCCCTTGTCATCTGGTTGAGAAGCCTTTCCTTAACTTCGTCAGTCTCTTCTGAATGTTTGTTTGCCAGCTCCTGAAGCTTATCCGCCATAAAGTGGAGATGTCTGTAAATCCAGTCATTATCGCCGTTAAGCCAGACGTCGTAATATCCTCGGTGTCCCCATGAAGTTGGACTTGGACTGATTACCTGATTTTTGGGGAACATGCTTAAATATTCTGAAGGAGTAACCGGTTTGATTTCCTGACTCCTGTCCATTTCCCGGAATACATTTGATAAAAACCGGGGGCCTTCAAACCACCAGTGACCGAAAAGCTCAGCGTCATAGGGCGAAGTTGCAATTGGCGGCCGGTCCATAAGAGGCCTGAGAGTTTCAGATTGTTTCACTCTTTCGGAGCAGAAATGTAATGCATGTTCTCCAGTTGCTGTAAGTGCTTCTTCCGGGTGATAAGGTTCTTTAGATTCCGTATCGCCCGTGATTTTATAATATTTTATTCCCGTAAAAGCCCTTGACCCGTCAGGGCTGATATAAGGTTTAATATAATCGAGATCCAGATCATAACCAATGTCCCTATAAAAGTCGCGGTAACGGGAGTCTCCCGGATATCCTTCAACACTGCTCCATACCTGCTTTGATGAGAGGGGGTCCCTTCCGAAGGCCGCGATGCCGGCAGGTGTGTAAACTGGAGCGTATACAGAATATCTTGGAACAGGATTCCCACCCATGAGTCCCTGTGAGTCAAGAAAGAAGTACTTCAGGTCATGCTGCTTCAATAATTCATCCAGACCTTCATAGTATGCACATTCAGGAAGCCACAGGCCTTGCGGTTTCATGGAGAAATGTTTTTGAAATGACTCGATTGCAACTGATATCTGTGCCTGTACACTTGTATTGTTTTCTCTGAGCAGCGGCAGGAAACCGTGAGTGGCGCAGGAAGTAATGAGTTCGAGTTTTCCCAGAGCACTGAAGTGCCTGTATCCATTGAGTACATTGTGCTTTAAAAAACCTCTGAAAAACTTTCTAATGTCGATAAATCGCTTATTGTAAAAGCGTGCAACAGGCAAAAAGTCCCTGTCTTTCTTTAGTCGCTTTAATTCGCTATCCGAAAGAGTTATGAGTTTATCGAGATACTTTTCGTATTTTTTATTTAAATGTTCATCAGAAAGCATTTCGAGAAGAGGGGGCGCCAGAGATATGGTCAGTCTGAAATCAATGTCGTCTGCACACAGGTCTTTCATTTTCAGGAGTAAGGGGATATATGATTCTGTGATGGCTTCAAACAGCCAGTGCTCCTCCAGAAAATAGTCATGCCCGGGATGTTTTACAAAAGGAAGGTGAGAGTGAAGTACAGGTATCCAGTATCCTTTAACCATAGTGTTCCTGTTTAATTATATCTTGTTCCCGGTTGGCTTGTGCAAACTGTAATTTACTCGGCGTTACTAAAAAAAGAGGTGACCTGTGAGTCTGATACTTCCTGGTAATAGTCGATAACTTTTTCCATGACAAGGAAGTTATCATAGTTAGTTTCCCGCGTTATATTGATACCATCTTCTTTTTTGGTCATCCAGACTTCAGTTTTTGTTTCAGACGACAGCGTTGGATTTATAGTATTATGCAGATTGCGTTCTCCTGCTTTGTGAGGTCTGTTCTGTACAGACGTCCCTTCGGGGAGAGAAGAACTGCCTGGCGGTGAAACTTCAGTTCTTGTTTTAAGCAGTCCCATAAAACCATTTCCATTGGATATGCCTATCTCGGCAACAAGAGGTTTCATGGAAGATTGATAATTTATATAGCTGCTCCCAATTCTTTCCTGTACCTCAAAAGAGCAAACTTCTGTCAGGCAATCAGCTTCAAAGACTTTGACCATCAGATGTGCAGAGCCGGAAGTCAGTTTCTTTCTGTTCCCGTTAAGAAGCGAATCGGTAATTTCCCAATAAATAAAACTGGTATCCATGTT
>PIVU01000546.1 GCA_003354025.1 Nitrospirota bacterium | reverse complement strand
CACATCATCATGGTCAATATAATCTCCTTCGGGAATCCGTACACTGATCTCTTCGGAAATTGTACCGTCGATTGAAATCTCCTCAAAGTCAATCACATTGTTGGTATCATCAAAGGTCATCAGCACCACGTCCCCAGTGCCTGTGTGGGAAAGTCCTCCAATATCATCGGTATTATCAAATCCCAGGGTTTGGGCAATGGAGGTGTCTGAGCTGTTGGCAGTTCCCCATAAAAGGTTAAGGTCGTTTAAAGGGGTGCCGCCCAAATACTGGATTGAAAAGTTTTGAGTGACATCATCATAGGTGGCATCATAGGTTGAACCATAAAAAGATGCTGCGTTCATGGCTGTTTCCACAGCTAACTCCAGATCTGCCGCATTTTTATAAGTGCCATTGGCAATGGTGATAGATAATGGGCCACTTGAAATCAACCCCAGGTCTACCTCTTCAAACACAAGTCTATTATTGGTGTCGTCAAGGGTAATGTTTAATGGGACTGTTTGATCACTCGTAGGATATGTAATAGTATCGTCCAAAGGATAATACCCAAGGTTGAGTGCTGTTGCCGAAGCTAAAGGGTCACTCCAGACAAGCGTGATATCATCCAGGGTACTGCCATCCTCTCTGATATTAAACTTGCTTTCTTCTGCATCATAGGAAACTTCATAATTAACGGCGCTCACTAATTCCATTGCATCTTCAATTGCTGTGGAAAGCGTATCCATATCATCATAATTCCCCACAGGTAATATATTTGCATAAACTGTTGCGCCTCCATTTTCCTGGAAGGCAATTGTATTAGTTGCAAGCGTAATGTCAAGATCCGTGACAAAAACAGCATTTGAATCAGAGGTGGGGGGCTCATAGATTGAATTATCCCCGTTAAACCCGATTTCATCGCCGATGCT
>PIVU01000545.1 GCA_003354025.1 Nitrospirota bacterium | reverse complement strand
TTGATCTCATCATCAGTCAGGTTTTCTTTCGGGTGGCACCTCAGGCACAGCCCTGCAAATTTCTGGTCATCTTCAGTAATGCGGTCGAAATTAAATGTATTCCTGTCAATCTGAAAATGCGTTGATGTATTAAGCGCGCTGCTCGGACCGCACCTTGTTCTTCCCCATGATACTTTAAACTCATATCCGTTTTCCGATGCACAGCCCCCTGTCGGGTCATCTGGCGGATGGTCTTCCTTATAGGGAGAGGTCATCCATGTACCTTTTAATAATGGAACACCGTACCTCTGGTCCTCTCCCAAAGTGGGGCTTACTCCGTGCGGGTCATGGCATGGTGTGCACAGACCGTTTATTGCCCTGGCATATGGAACAACCTGGTATGCGTCACCACTGTCTATATTATTTGCAAATTCACCCACAACAAGCTGGATCTGAGTATTTGACATTATCCTTCTTAGTTTGCCGCTGTTGTTTCCTGACTTCATGCTAACGTAATATCCGGCCCACTCGTCGTCAGCCCAGTCCTTGCCTGCATCATCAAGAGTAAATGTATCACCGCCAGTAGCAGTCCCTGTTTCCTTTACAATAGGCTGGACTATTTCATAGTCATCGGTCTGTACTGCATTATCAAATGTATATACTGTTAGTTCAGTTGAAGTGTTTGCTGATATTTTTCTCATTTGACCGTCATTATCACCTGATTTCATGAGCACAAAATAGCCTGCCCATTGATCGGTTGACCAGCTCTTGGCAGTATCTACTACTGTACTAACTGAACCACCCGTTGCAGTACCGAAATCCTTAACTGGTTTGGATGCCTTTAAATGACCGCCCACTATTGTCGACTTGCTGGCCCTGTATGCAAAACGGCCTGTCGATGCTTTTACTCCCTGGGCAAAATATGGTGT
>PIVU01000544.1 GCA_003354025.1 Nitrospirota bacterium | reverse complement strand
AGCACGGCCGGAGTAAAAGGTTTCGGCACATAATCAATAATGCCCAGTTCAAGGGCCTCTTTAATCGTTTCCTGTGAAGGATAACCGGTTATGATTACTATTCCGGTATCAGGTTTTTTCTGCTTGATCCACCTGATAAGTGTGATGCCGTCGACTTCCGGCATGTTAAGGTCGGTGAAGACAAGATCATATTCTTTCTTCTCCATTTTCAGAAGGGCCTCTTTTGCACCCAGGCTCCCCTCTACATCAAAGCCTTCGCTCTTGAGGATCATTTCACAGCTTCTTATGATGACCTTTTCATCATCCACAACTAAAATCTTTATATCTTCTGACATCTTTTCTCCCTCCGCTAAAAGAAAATCGTAATCACTATATGAAAGATATTCGTCTGAATTGCTGCTCCGGAAAACTCCAAAAGAAATAATTTAATGTTATAACATCTCTATCACTGTTCTAACGGGAATACCTTTGCCAGCCACATCAGCCATCCTTCAGACAGATGGTCTTTAAGGAGGGCTGCCATTACATCATTTGCTTTTGTATTGATTTCCCGGATGTCCGCCTTCATCGGTGAACGCAGTTCCTCCGCCTGTCCGGTGCTTGAATATATCTTTGCGAAAGGCTGCCCTGCTTCCAGTGTATCAAGACCCTTGATGAATTCGACATACATTAAATTACCTGACAGCATCCAGTATCTCAGGTCGCATCCCATTTCCCAGAGGCCGTCCTTTGCGGGCCTGGCCCATGTGCCTTCTTTGTAAAAGATAACGGGGTTTTCCTGATCTTTTAATGAAACAACTGAATCACGGAATTCGTCGATAAAGGCCTGCCTCAGTATCCATCCCCTTTTGTCGAAAACCTTCTTCGCAACATTAATCATAAAATCAGGGGTGAATGGTTTTTCGAGGTATTG
>PIVU01000543.1 GCA_003354025.1 Nitrospirota bacterium | reverse complement strand
CAGTGTGGGCAACCGGATGGGTTTTCAGGGCGCGGTCCTCCATATTCTTAACGATGCATTTATGATGGCATGCCTGTTTTTGGCAGCCGGTGCGATTGAATATAAGACAGGCACAAGAAATGTACATAATTTCAGCAACCTTTATAAAAAGATGCCGGTTACCATTATTGCCTTTACAGTAGGCGGCCTCTCCATTGTAGGGATACCGCCTACATGCGGCTTTTTCAGTAAGTGGTATTTAGTTCTTGGAGCGATCGAGTCCCAGCAATGGGTATTTGCAGCAACTCTGTTGATCAGCAGCCTATTAACAGCCGTTATATTTTTCAAGGTCCTGGTGAATATATATTTTGGCCCGCAGCAGGATTCCGGCGGACACAGCATTGGCGGCAATGGAGCAGTTGTTATGGATGAAGCGCCATTAAGTATGCTTTTCCCGATATGCATCATGGCTGCAGGGGTACTGTCTCTCGGTTTCTTTAGCGGCAAAATTATCTCGAGCGTAATTCAGTTTACTGTTCCGGGGAGCTTTTAGTGGAGACTGCAGTTATATATTCCATAAAACCATTATTGGCTGTTTCTGTCTCTCTTATAGCGGCCATACTTATTTTCCTTACCGGTGAACGGTCAAGAAATCTCAGGGAATCATGGACGATCCTGGCCTCTGTTATTAAATTCACAATTATCGCCTCCATGGTCCCTTCCATTCTTGCAGGCAATGTCATTGAATATACCATCATTTCCATTGCACCCGGTATGTTATTGCAGTTCAGAGTAGATGCCCTGGGGATCTTCTTTGCCATTACCGCTTCATTCCTCTGGATCATCACATCTTTTTATTCCATAGGTTATGTGCGGGCAATGAAGGAACATGCACAGACAAGGTATTTCATCTGTTTTGCCATTGCCCTGTCCGC
>PIVU01000542.1 GCA_003354025.1 Nitrospirota bacterium | reverse complement strand
AGATCAGATAGGTGGAAGATATAGCCATTATCTCCCAGAAAATAAAGAGTGTGATAAAATCGCCGGCAAATACAACACCAAGAGAACTGCCTATATATAATGATGCCGCGATATGCTGTACATACTCTTTCAGATGAATACTATAAGTAAATCCTATAAATGCCGCTATCACAAAGACATATCCAAATATCATGCTTAATTTGTCGACCCTGGCAAGGATTAACTCATAACCCAGAAAATTCAGGATATAACCGGAGCCTTCAGGCATATTAATCAGACAGAAACCGGCCAGAACAGGCAACAGCAGTAGATATACCTGCTGCATTCTTCCCTTAAGCAGCGGGATTAAAAATGCTCCAAAGATAAAGATAAGTCCTGGCGGCATCCAGTTAATCATAATAGTCTTCCTTTTTCATAAGCCACTTTTTCCCCAGTGTTTTAGCCATAACAACAATGAGGATACACGCGACAAGTCCGAATACAGCGTAAAAGCCCGGGATCTGGTCCCATGGATAGTGGCCATGGCCGCGTGGTATAAAAAAGTCCACGGCAACGACTATGGCAAGGCAGATATAAGACAGTATTTTTAGCAGCCTTATGTTGCCTGGTTTATCAAAGAAATCATTCTCTTTTTTCATAATCAATTTACTCCTGTTACGCTTGCTGTAACCATTCTGGCAAGGTCAAGAAACAATGACGGTTTAAAGAAGAGAGCCACAGCCCCTGAGGCGGTCAGTACAAGCGCTCCTACCATCAGTGGAGGAGCTTCTTTTATTGACGGGGTTTTATCAGTTGAATCCGCAGCTTCTTTAAAAAACGCCCGATAGATTACCGGCAGAAAATAACATGCGTTAAGTATTGTGCTGGTTGCAAGTACAATGATAATCGGTAGCTGCCCTGCCTCGATGGCGCCGA
>PIVU01000271.1 GCA_003354025.1 Nitrospirota bacterium | reverse complement strand
CCTGACACCCGGACCCATAGAAGATGAAATTGATATTTTCTGAACAAATGTACCTTTTGCCGCAGGCGGCCTGTTACTAACGATATGCTTTATAAACGATTCAATATTCTCAGCCAAGTCTCCATTAGAGAAAGAAACCTTTCCTACTGGCACATGAACATTTCCACCAGCATCAGTTCTATACTCTATCTTGCCCTCCCTAAACTCCTTGACCGCATTAAGAATATCATTTGTCACAGTACCTGATTTTGGCGATGGCATCTTGCCCTGTGGTCCTAGAACCCTACCTAATTTACCTACTTTCCCCATCATATCTGGCGTAGAAATCGCAACATCAAAATCCAACCAGCCACCCTCTACTTTTTTCAGCAAATCATCGCCACCAGCTTCAACTGCACCAGCCTCCTGCGCCACCGCTATCTTATCATCGCTACCTGCGAATACCACAACCCTAACTTCTTTTCCAATCCCCTTCGGCAATGAAAATGACCCACGAACTAATTGATCCGAATGCTTTGGATCAACGCCCAGTTTCATAACAATATCAACCGCCTCATCGAACTTGACCTTCTTAAACGCCTTAACGATCGACACCGCCTCACCTACTTCATATTCCTTAGTTTTCTCAACCGTCCTACTTGATTCAATATAACGCCTGCTTCTAGACCTCATTATTTAGTTTCCTTCATAAACCAAAATATTCCTAACCCTCAACCTTAATACCCATAGACTGAGCAGTACCCTCAATTATCCTTGCAGCCATATCAATTTTGCTCGCATTAAGGTCTGGCAATTTTATTTTTGCAATCTCTTCAACCTGCGCCTTCGTAATACTGCCCACTTTTTCCCTGTTCGGCTCAGACGAGCCCTTTGCTATACCAACCGCTTTTTTGATCAATACGGCAGCAGGAGGAGACTTAATAATAAAAGTAAAAGACTTATCCTTAAAAACAGAGATCTCAACAGGCAATGTCATCCCCTGCGCATCTTTTGTCTTATCGTTAAACTGAGTAACAAACTGACCGATATTAACCCCATGCTGCCCTAATGCAGGACCAACAGGAGGAGCTGGCGTCGCCTGCCCTCCGGGAATTTGTAATTTTATCTTAGCGACAGCTTCTTTCGCCATGTAAAAGCTCCTATACAAATAAAGTACACACTATAACGCTTCAACCTGCCAGTATTCTAACTCTACAGGGGTAGGCCGCCCAAAAATCGTAAGCATCAGCTTTAAACACCCACTAGTCGGCAAGACCTCTTCAACCACTCCCTCAAAATTCTCAAAAGGACCCTCTTTAACCCTTACACGATCCCCATCGTGAAAATCTATCTCTGCCTTCGGCTTATCTTCCCCTTGCTCCGCCTCTTTCAGCAACTTGTCAACTTCACTATTCTTCATCGCGATCGGCTTGTTATCACCACCAACAAAATCTCCTGCCCCAGGAACGTCACGAATCATATACCAAACTTCTTCCGGAATTTCTCCTTTTTCACCAACCTCTATCTCCGTCATTACATAGCCCGGATATATCTTTCTCTCGACAACTCTTTTCTTACCACCTTTGATCTCAGAAACTTTTTCACTTGGAACTAAAATCTGCGGCACAAGAATTTCAATTCCTTGAATTTTGATACGCTTTTCTAAATCGCCTTTTACCTTATCTTCTTTGTTACTTTGAACACGAAGCACAAACCACTTTTTCGCCATAATCCAAAATCAAAATTTTTGCCCAAAACTAAAAGCGCAACACCAATATCTATTATTTAAGTTCTTACAGAAGCGTATCTAGCAGAAAAACGGTTGGCGCGACTCAAACGATGTTAGAATAGGCATGGATCAAGACCCAGAAAAACTCTACGCTATTACCCCTCAAACCTGAACGCAAAAACCACTTTACAATATATCTATAGCCTTCATAAAGGTCGACACTACCCAGTCAACACAAAAAACATAAACCCCCAACACGACCAAACAGACAACAACAACAATCGTCGAGCCTATCAATTCGCTCCTTGCCGGCCATGAAACCTTTTGAAGCTCTGCCTGCGTTTCTATAAAAAACTCAACCGCCTTTTTGGACTTATTATCCAGCCCCTTAAGCCCGATCTCGAAACCAGTTGTAAACACACAGATAAATGCGCAGCACAAAACAAAAAGAGAACACGCTCCGACACCACCCCAAGTCAAACGAATACCCAACAACGGAACCCTGGCGCCCGCATAGAACTCTGGAAGATCTATCAACGCCCCATATAGAGAGTATGACGCAAATATCGCAGCAAGGCCAAAAAGGCCTGCCACTGCACCCCTTGCATATACGCCTAAACCTTTTCTATAAATCTGAAATGTCATGCTCGCTACTCTATCAATAAAATATTCTGGCAGGTCTGGAGGGATTCGAACCCCCAACACCCGGATTTGGAATCCGGTGCTCTAGCCGATTAGAGCTACAGACCTTTCTCTTTCTATTTTTTTTGCTCTTTATGTGGCGTATGCGCCCTGCAAAATTTACAGAATTTTTTCAATTCCAAGCGCTCCACCTGCTTCGCCTTCTTACTTGTTCTATAATTCCTGCTGCTGCACTCTGTACACGCCAAAGTTATATAGTTCGCCATTACACCCTAATTCTATTATTCAATAATTTTAGTAACAACACCTGCACCAACAGTCTTCCCGCCTTCTCTTATAGCAAATCTCAACTCTTTATCCATCGCTATAGGCGTTATCAACTCTATCAGCAAGTTAGCATTATCTCCCGGCATCACCATCTCCGCACCTCCCAACAACGTCGCTACACCTGTCACATCCGTCGTCCTGAAATAAAACTGAGGTCTGTATCCGTTAAAAAACGGTGTATGCCTACCACCCTCTTCCTTCGTTAATATATATACCTCCGCTTCAAACTTAGTATGCGGTGTTATACTGCCCGGTTTCGCCAACACCTGTCCTCGCTGCAAATCATCCTTCTCTACGCCCCTTAACAATACGCCTACATTATCTCCTGCCATACCCTCCTCAAGCGTCTTGTTAAACATCTCTACCCCAGTACAAGTCGTCTTCCTGATATCTTTTACCATACCAACGATATCTACCTCATCTCCAACCTTTAACACCCCACGTTCCATTCGACCAGTACCAACCGTGCCCCTGCCCTTTATACTGAAAACATCCTCTAAGGACATCAAAAACGGCTTGTCAGTCTCACGCACAGGATCGGGTATATAATTATCAAGCGAATCCATTAGCTCATGTATAGGACCGCAATGCTCACACTCCCTTTTACCACAACCACATCCAGCAGCCTTTATCGCTGAACCCTTGGTCACAGGTATATCATCACCAGGAAACTCATACTTACTCAACAACTCACGAATTTCCATCTCTACCAACTCTACCAACTCAGGATCTTCTAATTGATCCATTTTATTCATAAACACAACTATCTTCGGCACACCAACCTGCCTCGCCAGCAATATGTGCTCTCGTGTCTGAGGCATCGGACCATCCGGTGCACTCACCACCAATATCGCACCATCCATCTGCGCAGCACCGGTTATCATATTCTTTACATAATCAGCATGACCAGGACAGTCAACATGAGCATAATGCCTCTTCTCTGTCTCATATTCAACATGCGCTATCGCTATTGTTATGCCCCTCTCTCTTTCCTCAGGCGCATTGTCTATCGAATCAAAGGCCCTTGCCTTGGCTTGTCCGCTCGCCGCCATTGTATTCGTTATCACTGACGTCAACGTAGTCTTACCATG
>PIVU01000066.1 GCA_003354025.1 Nitrospirota bacterium | reverse complement strand
CAAGTGACATTAAAACAAATAATATAATTAGATTTTCCATAGTTATTACTCCACCGTAACCGCGGTTCCGTACACATATATTTCAGCGGCCCCATCAGCAACAGAAGATGTTGAAAATCGGACATTAACAATAGCATTTGCCCCCATCTGGTCCGCCTGTGATTTCATACGTTCAATCGCCTCGTCACGTGATTCTCCTAGAAGTTCTGTGTAGCCTTTCAGTTCGCCGCCAAATATATTCTTTATACTTGCCATCAGGTCACGCCCTGCATGCTTTGCACGTACTGTACTGCCGGATACTACGCCATGACAGGTCGTGATAGTTTTCCCTGGAATGACTTCTGTGTTTGTTAGAAACATGTGTTCTCCTTAAGTATTATGGTTGTTAAGTTTATTTATTCATTCTTTAATTCATAATGGGTGGTGTCTACGCTTGTCAGAACAATTTGTGATGCGTAGATACGACACCACCTATAGCAATCCCAAAAAGTACATGCCTTTGAGAATAATAACATGCAGCAAATCGATTGACAATCTTCAGAATCTCTGACGATTGGACGCTTTATAACACCCTCTTATCTTTTCTGTATGTGACTTTGTCACATACAGAGCGTTTTTTTGCTGTTACGTTATAGATAATAAGGCAATTAGGAGGTAAAAAACATGTCCTATTGTGAAAAAAGGGAGTCTGAAAGAATCGCGTGTCAATTGAATGCAACTATTGTTACAGATGACAAGTTTCACGATGGCTTCATAAAGAATATCTCTAAAAGTGGACTGGAGTATGTCATGCCCTCGTCAATCAACCCGCCTGAAGAAAGAAATTTACAAGAAAGTATAGAGCTGATATTTGCCATATATTCCAACGAGTTAATCCACCTGGATTGTGCTCCCATATGGTTTGCAGCAGACCAGCCGACAGATAGTATATTAATAGGTATGAAAGTTATAAACCCGCCGCCGCGATATAACGAACTGATACGAACTATTCAGCAGAAAGGAATGTGAGAAATCGTAAACAAACTAAATGGGAAAATTAACACTACTCAACAATAATAAACCGTCTGAAATTAAATCAATTTGATGTCAATGGTAATCAACCAATACCAATGAGGGATATTTATTTCTGATATGACTTCGAATTTTACTCATAATGATAAGAAATCTGAGGGGTTATATCTTATCCATAGCAGACTGTCACGATTAAAGATCCACCCCCCATCACCCACGACACCACCTACTAATGCATAGACTAGTTATGCATTTATATCTGACCAAACAGCATATTCATTACCATTGGGGTCGCTAAAATGAAAACGACGTCCTCCCGGAAATGAGAATATTGGCTTAATTATTGAACCTCCAGCATTCTCAATTTTAGATTGGGTTTGCTCGAGATCGCCACTATAGAAAACAATAAGAGCACTACCATTATTGGTGGACATGGTAAGATCTGATTTAAAAAAGCCTCCGTCAATGCCTTGTTTTGAGAAAGCAGTATATTCGGGGCCGTAGTCTACAAATGACCAACCGAATGCTGCGGTAAAAAAGGCTTTGGTGGCTTCAATGTTTTTAGATGGAAACTCGACATAGTTTATTTTTTCGTGTTCATTCATTTTTTTCTCCTTAATATCATTCAATCGCCTAAAGGTACTGACTTGTTCGGTAATTTATGTTTTGCTTAATAAAGCATCAATCTCTTTTTCAATTGATACTTTGTTAAAAAAGGCTTTTGTATATAACCAGTTTTTATGCATTGGGCCTATATCGACTAGCCCTGTCTTTTCTGTCTTTGTTCGAGTTGAAATCGCGGCGATATAATTAGCACCTGAACCGAATGATTCTTTAGCAGTAGACCATTGTATTTTAGGACTTCGTTTTCGAATGTCATCGAGGATACAGTAGAGCCTTTTTGATGTTGACACTAACCATGTTTGTTGCTTTGATGTCTGAAAAATCAATAGGCTTTTAGCTTTATCTGGTGACTCGTCAGAAGTAAAGTTTTTTGATCGCTTGATAAGAAATCTAATATCTTCCTCACCCCAAAATTCTCTATAACCTAAAATACGGCTACTAAGTTTCATTATTGTTCCTCCTCACTGACTTGCTCATCTTGTTCTACTTCCTCTTCTTTTTCAACCATTTCAATAAGACGAGGAAGTATCGTTGGCCATCCAACACCTATAATAATATTTGAGTTTATACTCTGAATATTGAATAAGCCAGCAAGTCCCCCTACATAAGCTGCAAGCCCAGCCCCCAGCCCCCAAAATAAAAAGGATTGAAGTGTTCGAATGCCGCCATACCCAACTTTTAATAAACTGGCAGTATTAAATAGCTTAGAGCTTGTCCAATCAAGCAAACATAATAACAATGATAACGTACTCGTACCGACAGCAAATACGGCAAGTTCATGCCTATAAATTGAGCTTACGCCCTGTGCTATTATTTCCAGTATTTCATTCATTTTTTATATTTCTATGTTACCGATCAGTTAAGTATACGGAATCCGTATAGCTCAATATTGGATGCAACGTATATCCCGTTATTAAAAAACCTTACCTGTAATAAAAAATAGTTCAAAAACCTGAAGATCCCCTTATATAACTGCTAATTGCCCAACACCCATGAAAAAGTAATTTTAAATTACGAATTATGAATTATGAATTACGATAAGAGCATGATTAGCATATTACCCCAGCATAGTTAAAAAAGCAATTAAAATATTAAGTTACAGCCAGTTCCAGACTTTAACCTACTCCCATATAATGACAACACTTATGACTAATGTCATAGCATCTTCGGGGTTGAGAAATATATTCTTAAGTTAGGAGGGATAGAGAATGCTTATGTGGACAAGGGGAGTGATAAAGATTATGTTTTTATTTACTTTGCTCACGAATGCTGGAATTGGAACAGCAACGGCTTTGGAGAAAGCGACATTTGCAGGCGGATGTTTCTGGTGCATGGAGCATCCCTATGAAAAACTGGACGGAATAGGTGATGTAATCTCCGGCTATACCGGCGGGCATGATACAACTCCTACATATGCAGAAGTGTCAGACGGGACATCAGGCCACTATGAGACTGTAGAGTTTATGTATGACCCTTCGAAAGTATCCTATGAAAAACTGCTTGAAATATTCTGGATGCAAATCAACCCTACTGATTCTGGAGGGCAGTTCGCAGACAGAGGTCCACAGTATAAAACTGCGATTTTTTATCACAACGATGAGCAGAGGAGACTTGCGGAAGAATCAAAAGACCGCATGAATAAATCAGGCCTTTATGATAAGCCCATTGTTACAGAAATACTTCCTGCACCGGAATTTTATACAGCAGAGACATACCATCAGGATTACTACAAGAAAAACCCGATCCGGTACAAAGTTTACAGATACGGATCAGGCCGGGACAGGTACCTGGATAAAATTTGGGAAGAGGGGGAAAACATCCCTGCCAATAAAAGGAGTGAAAAATACATGAAACCGTCAAAAGAGGACATAAGAAAAAAATTGACCCCCATTCAATTTAAGGTGACCCAGGAAGAAGGCACTGAAAGGGCTTTTGACAACGAGTACTGGGACAACAAGCGTGAAGGGATATATGTGGACATTGTTTCAGGTGAACCGCTTTTCAGTTCTAAGGACAAATATAAATCCGGGACCGGATGGCCCAGCTTTACAAAGCCTCTTAAAGAGGAAAATATTGTAGAGAGAGAAGACAGGAAGCTATTCGGGAAAAGGACTGAAGTACAGAGCAAAATCGGCGAGTCCCACCTTGGGCATGTGTTTGATGACGGTCCGGCTCCAACGGGACTTCGCTATTGTCTGAATTCTGCATCTCTTCGGTTTGTTCCTAAAGAGGACCTGGAAAACGAGGGGTATGGGGAATATTTAAAATTGTTCGAGAAATAGAAAATGTTCCGGCATTTTCGATATTGTAGGGGCGGGTTTGAAACCCGCCCCTACGTGTGTATGGCCATGAATGCAAAAAGATTATTCATTGGATTATTCCTTTTTATTATTTTCTCTTTTTCCAACGTTTCTGCTGATTCTAAATATACACGTGAAAAAGCCGAGGAGTTATTCCATTTAATCCAATGGCATGAATATACCCTGGAAACATTTCAGAAAGCTCTGGAAGAACAAAAGCCCATATACCTCGTCCTGTCCGCACCGGCGTGGTGCTACTGGTGCCATGTCTATGAAAGCAAGGACTATCTATATCATGCTGATGTTTACCCCTATATAAATAAGCATTTCATTGCCATTTTCATTGACTCCGATAAAAGGCCGGACCTGACAAAAAAATATCTTGAAGGTGGATGGCCGTCTACAACTATCCTTACCCCTGATCTAAAAAGAATCAACGGATTCTCGGGGCCCGCTGATCCCAAAATGCTGAAAAACTATTTGGTCAGGATTACAGAGTTTCTTAAAGACAAATCCTTCACCGCCTTTAACAACGAATTCTCATACAAATCATTTACACCGGTTATACCGGACCAGCAGAAGCTTAAAGAGATGGAAGATGAATTTCTCAATCATATTCAATCAATCTTTGACAGAGAATACGGAGGATTCAGCCAGGGAGGACGGGGGCAGAAGTTCCCTGCGGGACTGGTACATAAATATCTTCTGGAGAAATATGAGGAGACCGGAAACACTGAGTATCTGGACATCGTTAAGACTACCTTCGATAATCAATATACAGCCTTAGCAGACCTTGAAAGCAATTACCGTCTATATGATCCTGTTGAAGGCGGATTTCACCGTTATAGTACGAAAACTGACTGGCGTATTCCCCACTATGAAAAGATGCTAGGCGATCAGGCGAAGCTTTTGAGGGCATATGCACATCTATTGAAGATAACTGATGATCCTGAAGTTAAGACCGCTGTGGAGGGTACCCTGTCTTTTGTAATGAAGAAGCTCTACACTGAGGAAGGCGGCTTCTATTCAACGCAGGACGCATACCTTGAAGATAAATATTACGGCCTTCCACAGAATGGAAGGGACAAGATTCATCCTCCCTATATTGATAAGACCAGAATTATGGATGCAAATTCCATGATGATCAGTACGCTTCTGAATTTGTATGAAACTTCGAAAAAACATGAGTACCTTGGCCCCGCAACAACGGGCCTGGCCTTTCTCCGGGAAAAAATGACAGGGGAAAACGGCACATTCTACTACTTTGATTATGAAAAGAAGAAAGCATTTCTGACAGGACAGGCTGTATCAAATTCATGGGGACTGCTTGTTTTTCTTGACGGATACACAGTGCTCGATGAAAAGAAGTATTTAAATACTGCATTGAAACTGGCGGACTATTCATTGAACAATCTTTATGACTGGAACTCTGGAGGCTTCTTTGAGCGGAACAGCAGTGATTCTGAGAATTACGCGCCCTATGAACAAATCAATTTAACAAAACATTATCAGGAAAACGCTGTCTTTTCATATTCAATGATCCGCCTCTATTTAGTTACCAGTGACCTGAAGTACCTTGAGACCGGCCTGAAGACATTGGGATATCTTTTGTCGGCAAGGCCTGGCAATCTTGATGACATGTATTATTCAATCATGGCATCCAGGCTTGTCCTGAACAATGACCTCCTGGGCATTTATGAAAACAGCCCCGGGGAAATTGATGCCATTATTGAACAGGGACAATCCGGCTTTTTCCTTTCAAACTTACTCATGGAAAAAGAGAAAGAGGTTATCGCCGAGGAAGCGCCGCAGCTGAAAAATGAATTCACCTATACAGGCTTCACTGTGCTTGCTGTACTGGCATTTCTGGCAGGGCTGCTAAGCTTTTTGTCACCATGCACCCTTCCTATTCTGCCTGCATATTTCGCACAGGGGTTTAATGCCGGAAAGGGGGAGATTTTAAAGAATACGTGCTTTTTCTTTTTGGGTCTTGCAATGGTGTTCTCATTATTCGGCATGGGAGCAACATATGCCGGAAGCATTCTGAGAGAGAACAGGCAGATTTTCACGCAGGTAGCTGCAACGATAATAATAATCATGGGAACGCTTGAGATTTTCGGCAAGGGATTTTCCGGGATAAATGTAAATCTGAAGGGAAGCCGCAGGACTCCAATCGGTTCCATGATGTTCGGGTCTGTTTTTGCAATCGGGTGGAGCGCATGCATCGGGCCCATTCTTGCGTCACTGCTTTTAGTATCAGCAACGTCAGGAACAATTGCCAAAGGGACATCCCTGCTGTTTATATACGCAGCCGGGCTCGCTGTTCCGCTTATTATAGTCTCTCTGTTATTTGACAGGATTAAGAATAAGAAGTTCTGGAAATTTCTTCAGGGAAGAGGGATATCGGTTTCGATGTTTAACAGAAAGTTTGATTTTCATACAACATATATAGTTTCAGGTCTGACACTGATTGTGCTAGGAGCACTTATTTTCAATGATTACCTTTATAAACTGAATCAGCTTACCCTTCAGACGGATTATGTGCAGGAGATTATTGTTAAGGGAGAGGAGTTATTGAAAGGTCTTTTTATTGAGTAAGATCAAGATCATCCAGGGTCACTGTTCCATCGTCAATAGTAACATCACCGTTTATTGTTGTAGTCCCTGTTATAGATGAATAATCACAACTATAACCGCCTGTAATAGTTACTGATTTATTTAGATCAAAGGTATGGTCCCCCAGGAATATTACATCCTGGCTCTGTATCGAGTCCCCGGTAAGTGCCGCATCATAAGCGTCCTGCAGAGTTGCGTAATATACATAGGGAGTGTCAACAATACGTGCCGGCTGCAGACATGACTGGAAATTGGCAGTTACATTTTTAGTGGCATTCATAGTCATTGTACAAGAGTTGCCTGATGACGAATCACAACTTGTCCAGCTGTCAAAGAGATAATCGGCATTTTCTGTCGCAGACAAAACAACCAGTGTACCGCTGTCATAAAGACATCCTCCGGAACAGTCGGGATTAATGCTTCCCCCGGCAAGAGGCGACGCGGTAGTTGTCAGCGTATATTGCTGTACATTGAATGTTGCTGTACAATTCGTGGCTGAATTAACAGTAACTGTGCCGTCTGAACAGTCGGCATCTCCACTCCACCCTGCAAATGTAGATTCAGCAGCCGGAGTACCGGTCAACGTAACTACAGTTCCATAATTATAAGTTTCAGTGCAGTCCCCTCCACAATTAATACCGGCAGGGCTTGAGGTAACTGTACCGCTTCCTGCCCCGGCTTTTGTCAAAGCAAGAGAGAATGTTTGAAGAGTAAAAGTTGCGGTACAGTTAACATCTGCACTCATGGTGACTGTACCGTCTGAACAGTCAGCTTCTCCGCTCCAACCTGTGAACGTAGAACCTGTATCAGGAGTTGCTGTTAATGTAACAACTTCACCGTCAGGGTAATCCTGCAGGCAATCACCACCGCAATCTATACCGGCTGGACTGGAGCTTATTGTCCCGCTGCCTGTCCCTGCGCTGGTTATAGTTAATCCAAAAGAGTAAAGACCAAATGTTGCAGTCATCGTACTGCCTGATGCACTAATAGCTGTTACACTTGAGCTGCTCGTACTTCCGCTATAAAGATTGCTGTCAGGCGTTGAGTTCTCATCAAAAACTGTTAGGTTCCCTGAATACCATAAGTCGGTTATATTGCCGCTATTGACGTCATTCTCAAGATCCCAGCTTCCGTCAGCCTGTTCGAGCGATACCATAAAGTGGTTTGTAGAGCAATCACTTGGAGGAGCGCATTCAGCAGTATTATTGGTCTTATTATCATCTATGTGCCATATTGCAAGCCCGCCGAATCCTGCTCCAAGCCAGCGCTCAAGGCCTCTGTCATATCCCTCAGGCTGTCTGTTCTCCACCAGAAAATACTCATTGGCCTGGCCGGTGATCAGCTTAAAAACAGTGTTGGAGTCAGTAGCCGATGCTGAACCTGCGGCGTAAATTGTCCCGGCACCAACGATTGTATTTTCAGTAATCCACCCTTGATTAGCCTTCGACCATGCAGAGGGCAATACCGGTGTTTCCCCTGAATTAGTATCAGAATTTGCCTTTCCCCAGCTTCCTGAAGCCATTATACCGAATGCACCAATTCCATTTGATGAGCCGTCAGTATCGTAGAGATCAGGCAGACCGAAGATCAGGTGTCCAAGCTCATGGACCATAATTCCCATTGTTGCCTGATGCCCATTTGAAACTGAGCTCTGATGTATTTCTCCGAACTGGGCATATCCACCGGCACCGCTGTGATAAGCCCCGACAGTTACCCCGTCAACAACCGGAGCAACTACAGTGCCGCCTACTGACCACTTATGCCCCCATACATTCGGTGTATAGGAAGAGCTGTATGATCTTTCAAATCCGGCAGCAATAATTACTACTGCAAGCTCATCAGAATCAACGTATCCATCAGAGTTGCCGTCATATGCTGAGAAATCCACATAAGCATCGGCTGCGATAATGGCATCTCTGCTTAGCTGCCTGTTCGCAGTGCCTGTACTGCTGCCGGTGTTTGGATGGGCATACCCCACATTCACCCATCCGACTACACCGTTGTTAGCGGTTCCAAAGGTTTCATTGGCCGAAGAAAGAGATACATTCCCATAGGACGCTTTATCGAAGTAATCGCTTATATTATTAGTAATAAAATCAGCAAAACTTGATTCAGTATATGTACCCGACCTGTCGCTGAATTCAGTCAGTATAAAGAGAACCGGTCCATTGAAAGTTGATGGAGCCTGAGAAGGAGCATCACCACCGCCGGCTGCCACAATGTCGCCATCACCACCGGAACTTGAAAAAGAATCGCTTTCTCCGGAAAGTGAACGTAGCAATCTGCGGCGCTTTAACGGAACACCTTTTTCTGTATTGATCTTCACTTTTTTTGATCGGACATGCCTGGACAGCCCCTGAGGTGGTTGTCTATGGGCTTTACTATTACTGAAAACAGGGGTCCCGTTTGTATATTTAGATATATATTTCCAGTAACCATCCCTGTGCTTTTTAACTGTATATCCATGAGTTGTCTCAAATCTATTGTTCCATTCATCACCTCTCTGTTTTACTTTAAGCGTGTTGCCGTCAGGCTGGACCATGTCAGAAAGTTCAGGTGATGCAGGCACTGCAAAGGAATAATTTGTCAGAGTGAAAACAAAAAGGGCTGAAACAATAAGCAAAAACAGTATGTTATTAGCGACTTTTTTGCTTGTCCTATTATGAAATCTCTCGTTCATTTATGGCCCTTAAATATATGCATTATATTACAGTCCTAATTTATTCTAATAAATCAACACGTTTAGCAATGTAATCATAATCACTACAAGTAAGGTAATACAAACTGACTTGCAAGTACTCCAAAAGTCAGGTTATAGACGGAGAGCATGAGCCGCAATCCGGAAAGAGATACTAATCAGGCATAATTATTACTTTAATTACAGACAGTTAGTATACTTGAGAGGCAATGATGCGCGAGGGGTTAATTTACTGCTAATGACAAACATGAACATTATGACAGTGTCATTCCAAATTAATTATTTAGTCATAACTAATAGCTTGTTTTTAAATAATTATGAGGGACAGCGGTGATTTTGAGAACTACACGCCCTATAAGCAAATAAGATTGACGAAGTTTTACTCTTTTTCCAACACAGCACCATCAAGATATTTCATCATATTGTCATACTCATTCTTAGACTTCTCATACATAGTAGCATTTTCTATCGCTATGCCACTGACTTCAGCCAGTGAGGCAACAAAGTCTATTTCCTGCTGAGAAAATTCTCTATGCTCCGAAGTAAGCAGCCTCAGTATTCCAAGCACCTTGCCTCTCGCAAGCACCGGAACGGTAAGAATACTCTTTATCCCTTCTTCATCAGCCTCTTTTCGGTACTTGATCCTTTCATCTGCAGTAACATCATAGATAGCCACCGGTTTTTCATTAAGAGCAGCTCTCACATTCCCCTCGGTGTCAATCGGCCCCCTGTCAAGATACTTCTGGCTGAGACCGTTGGCAGCAACAAGAATAAGGTTCTCTCCTGTATGATCAAGAAGTCGGATAGTTGCGGCCTTCAAACTCATGACTTTCGGGATTTCGTTCACAATCATGGTCATAACTTTTTTAACATCAAGGGTGGAACTGATAGCCTTTGTAATTTCTTCAAAGACCCTGAGATACTCTTTCTCTCTTGATATTTCAGATTCAAAACGCCTAGCGTTTACAATAGCAATTGCTGTTTGCTCTGCAATAGCAAATAAAAACTTCTGGTCCTCTTTCTCACATGTCGGAGGCTCGGAAGTATAGAGCCTTAAAATTCCTATAAGCCTGTTCTGATAACGCATGGGGATAGATACGATATGCAGGATTCCCTCTTCCACTGCTTCATTGTAATATGTGGAGTCTTTATGATCAGCAATGTCATACACTGAAACGGGTTTTCCGGCCATGGCATCATCAATACTGGCGTCATACTTAACAGGTCCCTTGTTGGCGTATTTATCACTTAGCCCGTAATAGGAGGCAAGTTCAAGCTGTTTTTTCTCCTCATTAAGAAGACGGAGGGAGCAGCCTTTTAAACCCATCACCTCAGGGATTTTCTTTACAATAAGGTCGAGCATCTCTTTGAAGTCCAGCGTTGAGCTGACGGTCTTTGTGATTTCTTCAAAGACCCTGAGATACTCTTTCTCCTTTGATATCTCAGCCTCAAAGTGTTTTGCATTAACAATTGCTATTGCAGTCTGTTCGGCTATACCAAGCATAAACCGCAGGTCCGCATCTTTATATTTGATGGTTTTTTCATTATATAACCTTAGTATTCCGATCACTTCGTTCTGGAAACGCATTGGGATGGACAGAATGCTCTTAATACCTTCTTCCATCGCTTCGTTGTAATACTTTGAATCCTTGTGTTCCGTTACATCATATTCTGAAACAGACTTGCCTGCGAGCGCATCATCCATGCTCTTGTCATATGATACAGGACCTTTATTAGCATATTTAGGGCTAAGTCCGTAGTATGCGGCAAGCTCCAGCTGCTGCTTTTCTTTGTTGATAAGCCTCAGTGAGCCGCCCTTCAGTCCCATTACTTCAGGGATCTTTCGGACGATCATGTTAAGTACTTCAGTAACATTTAATGTAGAACTGACTGTCTTGGCTATTTCTTCAAAGACCCTGAGATATTCTTTTTCATTGGCAAGTGCTGATTCAAAGCGCCTTGCATTTACAATTGCTATAGCACCCTGCTCGGCCAGGGCTGATATAAATTTAAGATCTTCATCGGAATAGTCCACAGGCTCAGCCGTATACATTCTGAGGACACCTATAATCTCCTTTTCAAAACGCAGCGGAATAGACAGTATGCTCCTGATACCCTCTTCTATTGTTTCCTGATAGTATTTGGAGTCCTCATGTTCAGTAATATCGTAGGTTGATACTGACTTTCCGGCCATGGCGTCATCAATACTTGCATCATAGGCTACAGGGCCTTTATTGGCATATTTTTCACTCAGTCCGTAATGTGCGGCAATCTCAAGCTGCTGGGTTTCCTTATTGAGAAGACGCAGCAGACTCGCTTTTACGTTCATCACTTTTACAACGTTTGTGACAATCAACTGCAGGACTTCATCGAGGGAAATACTTCCGCTTATTGCCTTGCATATGTTCTGATAACTTTCAAGATACACCTTTTTCTCAAATATCTTGTCCGAGCATGATGGGCACATGCCGTGGGTAAAAACCCCGAATCCTTCATCGGTGAGGAAGTCTTCAAGCTTTTTCCAGTAATCGTCTTCTTTCCTGATTTTTTTGCACCATCCGCATATCGGAATAAGTCTTTCTTTTCTTTCAGCTTTAAAACGTTCAACTGCTGCTTTGTTGCATTTGGAAATATCATTAAAAGTCACAACCGCTCCGGTAATTGTGCTATTTTCGAAAACCGGTGAGGCGTGGACTTCAACAGGGATTTTCCTGTCTTCCGTTGTTTTGATAAATAAATTTTTCGTTATGACTTTCTTTTCCTGGAAACAGAGCGCAAAGGGATACTCAAAGGGCTGAAGTACTTTACCTCTCTCGTCTTCGTATAAAATATTTGTTCCGTCCACGGTGCTGCCCACTAAATCATCGGTTTTAAGCCCGGTCATTGATTCTGCGGCGCTGTTCCAGAACTGGATTTTCTGATCACGGTCTACCAGGTATACACCGGAGGCCATAGTGTTCAGGATGCCGTAATAGATTTTCTTTTGCTTTCCAAACATAATTGTTCAGCAATCTCCCTGAAATGATTTTAATGCGAAATAAAACCTAGCAGATATTCTGCCATTGGATATTATATATGAATTACATCAAACAATATAAGAGCTGCGCAGCTAACTGATCTAAGACGCTGAAAATACTACGTTCTTGGTCGAAAACTTCCCTCTGTACATTGCCCCGTCAGCAAGTTTCAAAAGGTCCACTTTATTGTTTGCGTCATCAGGGTAAGAAGCAATGCCAAGGCTGGCTGTCAGCTTTATTGAAAGTTTTTCATCTCTGGAAAAAACAAATTTCTCAATCATCCTTCTTAATCGATTAGCAACCATGAAGCTCGAATCCCTGGGTGTTTGAGGAAGGATAATAACAAACTCATCACCACCGTACCGGCTCACGACATCGACTTTTCTCAAGCCCTCCTGGAGGAGCTGTGCCATTTCTATAAGCACCCTGCTTCCTACCAGATGCCCATACCGGTCATTTACTTTTTTGAAATTATCAATATCCATAAAAACCAGTGAAAACATGGAACGGTACCGCCTTGCCCGCTCTATTTCAATATCGACAGCCTGGTCCAGATAACGGATATTATAAAGATTGGTAAGATCATCGGTTATAGATATTTCCTCGATTTTGTAATACAGCAGTGCCCGCTTTATAGCCATTGAAACATAATGGCTCGCATTTACAAGGATGTTCATGTCAATGTCATTAAAAACTTTCCCCGGTTTTTTATTGATTATTTCTGCAACTCCGACAATTTTATTGTTAATTATCAGAGGGGCACAGAGTACCGAGTTGATTTTCATCCTGGGATATTTGTCTACTTTTTCATTGTATCGTTTATCCTGTGCCGTGTTCGTTATAATAAGCGGGACACCCTTATCCATAACTTCTCCCGCAATACTGATACGCTTATCAAAAGTATACTGCCGGATTTTTTTTGATGCCTTCACAGGTTTCACTTTAAGAAGGGTTGCATCATTAAGCAGAATCGTCCATGCCTTCGATTCAGTCATTTTCAGGGCCTTATTCATAATTGCATCCAGGCTCTTGTCCATGTCTGAAGTGGAATTGAATACTCTTGTTATATTGTAAAAGAAATCAAGTTCCTTTTCTTTTGTATCGAGTTTTGTCTGAAGGTCCCGGTTGTCATGCTCGATCGCTCTGTTTTTAATAATTCTTGATACCCAGGAATGAAACTCTTTAAGCGTTATTCTTTTATCTACAGGATATGAAGAGCTGTCTTTAATCCACAGAGTACTGTCTTTAATATTGGCACTGTCCGTCAGAACGAGTTTGGGGATATTATTCGAAACCTGGATAAACTTTTTAGATTTGCCGAGCTTGGGAGCAAGGGTGTTATCAATAACTATAAGATCAAGTTTGTTTTCCCTTATATGACCGATCACTTCATTAAGGCGATGTTCATTTGTTAAGGAAATACCTTTATTGGTCAGGGACTTTTTAAACTTATGTATCGACGTATCGCCCCTGTCTATGAGGAGAATATTATGCATTTACGCCACAACACTTTTTGTATTTTTTGCCGCTGCCGCAGACACATGGCTCATTTCTTCCGACCTTTTTGTCTTTGACAACCGTCTGTGGTTTTGAGCTTCCTCCTCCCTCACCCCTGCCGTAAGTCATCCTGGCTGGTTTGGGAGTATATTGCGGGTCAACTGCATTTTCTCTTGCAATCTGGATTTTCATTAAGCGTGCTATCGTTTCCGCTGATACTCTTCCGCTCAAATCTTCAAAAATCTCAAAAGCCTCTCTCTTGTATTCAACGAGGGGGTCTCTTTGACCATACCCCCTTAGCCCAACGCCTTCTTTTAAGTGGTCCATGCTCAGAAGATGGTCTTTCCACTGGGTATCTACAACCTGAAGAAGCACCATCCTTTCAAGATACCTGAATGTCTCAGAGCCGATTTCCTCTTCTTTTTCCTCATAGGTCTTTTTGACTTCCTCCAGCAGGTTGGAACGGAGTTCTTCGTAATGTGTAATTTCAAATTCCGGATATATACTAAACTGCCCGTAGAGTGCTTCCCTCAGGGCTTTTTTGTCCCAGTTCTCCGGGTGCTTGTCTTCAGGGCAGTAAATGGCCAGCAGATCGTCAAGCACTGTTTCCGCCATATCTACAAGTGTGTCCTTGAGATTATCGTTTGTAAGTATATCTCTCCTGAAAGAATATATTTCTGTCCTCTGCTTGTTATTAACATCATCATATTCGATCAGGTGTTTCCTGATATCAAAGTTATGGGCCTCAACTCTCTTCTGTGAAGTCTCGATCGCTTTTGATACCCAATTATGCTCTATCGGCTGGTCTTCCTCCATGCCCAGTTTTCCCATGAGCCCCGATATCCTGTCTGAACCGAATATTCTCATCAGATCATCTTCAAGTGAGAGATAGAACCTTGAAGAGCCCGGGTCTCCCTGGCGTCCTGAACGTCCCCTTAGCTGATTGTCTATTCTTCTTGCCTCATGACGTTCAGTACCCAGAATATGCAGACCTCCTGCCTCAATAACTTTTTCCTTTTCCTCACGGCACTTCTCTTCCGCCTTTGCAAAAGCCTTGCTGTAATCTTCATCAGTGGCATCTTTCCTGTCCTTCAGCATGTCTTTGGCAATCCCCTCAGGGTTGCCTCCGAGGACAATATCCGTACCACGTCCGGCCATATTAGTGGCAATTGTAATGGCCCCGCTCCTGCCTGCCTGGGCAACTATTTCCGCTTCGTTTTCATGAAACTTTGCATTGAGGACAGAGTGCGGTATTTTCTTCTTCTTAAGCATGGAGCTGAGAAGCTCCGATCTTTCAATAGATATAGTACCGACCAAAACGGGCTGGCCCCGCTTATAACAGTCCTCCATGTCATCAATAGCTGCCCTGAACTTGGCCCCGACAGTTTTATAGATAACATCAGCATTGTCTTTTCTTACCATGGGCTTGTTCGTGGGGATTACAAGGACATCGAGATTATATATTTTCGCAAATTCGGCTGCTTCTGTATCAGCCGTACCGGTCATACCCGCAAGCTTATTGTACATCCTGAAGAAATTCTGAAATGTAATGGTGGCAAGAGTCTGGTTTTCACTGGCTATATTTACGCCCTCTTTTGCTTCAATCGCCTGGTGCAGGCCGTCGGACCAGCGTCTGCCCGGCATGAGACGCCCCGTAAATTCATCGACGATTAAGACTTCATTGTCTTTCACAATATAATCTACATCTCTCTGAAATAATGAGTGGGCCCTCAGTCCCTGATTCACATGATGCACAAGTTCTACATTTGCAGGGTCATAGAGATTGCCGACGCCCAGAAGTTTTTCCACTTTAGAGTTGCCCTCTTCTGTAAGGATGGCGTTTTTCGCTTTTTCATCAATGGTAAAGTCTTCTTCTTTTTTCAGCTTTGGAATGATTTTGTCAATATTGTAGTATTTGTCAGTCGATTCTTCAGAAGGGCCGGATATAATTAGAGGGGTCCTCGCTTCATCGATTAATATGCTGTCAACTTCATCCACTATCGCGTAGTTCAATTCTCTCTGCACATATTCATCTTTATGGTACTTCATATTATCTCTGAGATGGTCAAAGCCGAACTCATTATTAGTACCGTAGGTAATGTCAGCGCCGTATGCATCTTTTCTCTCAACTGGCCTCAGATATTTCAGTCTGCTGTCTTCTGAATGATAGGTCGGATCATAGATAAAGGAAGTGTCATGCTGTACTATTCCCAGCGACAGTCCGTGAAAATAATAGAGCGGGCTCATCCACTGAGCATCTCTTTTGGCAAGATAGTCATTGACCGTAATTATATGGACGCCCCTGCCGTCGATGGCATTCAGGTATGTTGCAAGAGTTGCCATGAGGGTTTTCCCCTC
>PIVU01000541.1 GCA_003354025.1 Nitrospirota bacterium | reverse complement strand
GCACTGTTCCCCGGAGGCTTCGGTACGCTTGATGAAGCAATGGAAACTCTAACATTACTGCAAACCGGCAAACAGATGCCGCTGCCACTTGTCCTGATTGATGAGCCGGGAGGCACATACTGGATGCGCTGGATACATTTTTTCAAAGAAGAACTGCTATCAGGCAACTATATAAGCGAATGCGACTTTGAACTTTTCAAACGGGTCAACTCCATAGATGAAGCATTCGACATAATCAAACACTTTTACAGCTGCTATCACAGCATGCGATACGTAAAAGACAAGCTGGTTATTCGCCTTTCAAACCCATTACAGCCATCTTCCATAGAGAAGCTGAATGAAATGTTTGCCGACATCCTTATGCCGGGCGGCACAATCATTGCCTCTGATGCGTTACCCGAAGAAACCGATGAACCTGAGATTGCTCACCTGCCCAGACTTGTAATGGATTTCAATATGATGGATTTCGGAAAACTAAAGACGCTTATCGATGAAATTAATAACTGCTGAGCGCTAGCCCAAATACTTAAAGGGCGAAGCAGGTATTGCTAACAATATTGATGACTAATCCCGCCCATACCTTTTAACAAGCACAGATAACTCCTCTGCCAGGACCGGCGTAAGCTTGTCCCATGTAATCCTCCACTCCCAGTTGCCGTTGGCATGCCCGGGGAGGTTCATTCTGTCCTTCTCGCCAAGCCCAAGAATGTCCTGCATAGGGAATATTGACATATTTGCTACTGACATCAAAGCAAGCCTTATCATTTCCTTGTGGATGTTTTTTTCTGAAATCTCACGGCCGATATATTCAGAGAGCCTGCTTTTGTCTTCAGGCTTCAATTCATTTTTGAACCAGCCTTTTATTGTATTGTTATCATGAGTACCGGTATAGATAACACAATTTTTCACATGGTTATGCGG
>PIVU01000270.1 GCA_003354025.1 Nitrospirota bacterium | reverse complement strand
CCACTTATTGACAATGTCGGTGCCAAAAGGATATTGACTGCATCAATGGCTACCGTGCATGCTGCAACAGGTTCGCAGCAGGTCCTTGACAGGATGGCCAAACCCGGTGCAGTTGATCTTAGGAAAGACAGGGGGATATTGAATAATATTATTTTGACCTCAACAGGAGCTGCAAAAGCTCTTGCACTTGTAATTCCTGAAATGAAGCAGATTGGTTTTATTGCCGAGTCAGTCAGGATCCCCACCACTACAGGTTCGTTGATAATACTGGTTATCAATATTCAGGAGGATGAATCGAAATCCTCAATAAACAGGAGTGTCATAAATGATATATACAGAAAGACTGCGGCTGAACCGGGAGGCTATCTGATCTATACGGATGAACAGAATGTGTCGTGTGATATCATTGGCATGCCAAATGCAGCGGTCCTGGTTGAAGGAAGTGAAACACACACCAGGACAGCAGAGGTAACGGTTGATGTAGAGAGGCTAAGTGGACTAACTAAAACTCATCTTGATGAACTGAAGGATGTGGAGATTAAGATCCCTCTGACACAGGCGGTAATTTACGGATGGTATGACAATGAAATGGGGAGTTATGTTAATATGCTTGGCGAGTTAACGCAGTATGTTGTGGAGGCATAATGTGCGGTTGTACACGCTTTTAGTGACTACCGCACTTTATGCAATGCTGGCGGTAAAGCTCCTTATTACTCATTCTATAGAGTTTCCTTGAGCGGTCAAAGCTAACAGCTCAGTCATTTTGCCCATTACATCATCAACGCTGATCGCATTCATGCATTTGTATCCTGCATACTGTTTGGCTAGATCACTCTCTGTGATATTATGAGAATAGTGAACTGCAAAGCAGTCGTTTTTCGAAAAAAGGATTTGACTGTTTTTACCTAGTGGACGCGTGCGCGTGTAGTCTGTAGGACCATAAAGTGCTATAAGTGTGCTCTTTAGTGCATCGGCAACATGCATCACTCCACTATCGTGGGCAACAATAATCCTGGCATTCCCGATAATGGAACATAACTCTGCAATTGATGTCTGACCCATCGTATTGATCACATCTTTTATCCCGGCAAGTGCAGTCTTATTAATCGTATCAAGATCGCCCTTGTCGCCGACAAACACAATTTGCAAATCCGGGTATTTCCTCTGTATCTTCTGAACAAGCGCTTCGAAATTCTCCGGTGCCCATACTTTACCTGTTAAGCTTCCGTTTGCCGCTGAAGGCTGAAGGACAATGTATTTTCCTTTTTCTATGGCAAAGCGCACGAGAACTTCGGTACTATCATTCTTCGTGATAAACGTTTCATACATCCGTTCCATCGGTCGGTTATACCATGCCTCAAGAAGGTCATGATTTAGGTCAATCTCATGACGTCCCTGAAGCCAGGGAACAAAGCGAAAATCCGGCAAAGCATATAACTTGAGAAAGTTCTTAAATTTTTGTTTAAGATTAGTATGTCCCATAAAATTTATATGGGTATATTTGATTCCGCCCATTAAAACTGACCCTAATATAAGGAACATAGGTGCAGCGTCCATGGGCAGGAAAACGACAGAATACTGTTTTTTTCTCATAGTGAGAAAAAAATTCAGTTTTTCACTCAATGATGAATCTTTGCGTAGGATATGTATCTCATTGATAAGGTCCGATCCTCGAAGAACAAACTCTGTTCCAAAGCCATTGCCGGTGAAAATATCTATTTCCGCCTCAGGCCACAATTCCCTGATCTTAATTATCATAGGGGTCTTGAGGATAAAATTGCCAAGCCCCGTATAGGCACTTATTAGAAACTTCATACCGAATTATTCTCTCATTTTATAAATTTAAGGTTACGATTACATATTAATATATTCCTCCTTTTTTATCAGCAAAAAGAGAATGAAGGGTAGGCAAAAAGCTGTTCTTGAAAATTAATTCCAGTTCCTGAAGTCCTCATAATGATAAGACCGATACAGTAATCTATCGTTTAAAATGACCTTTAGGAGAAATATGAAGAATTTTTATGTTTGCATGGCTGAGCTGATACATCGGTTTTTGTTAAACGTAAATCAGACTTTAAAAGCGATTTTTTATCAGTTTATCAGTTAACATTATGCTTGGCACACATTATGAGTGGAAAGCATAATGTTGCTATGATTATCTTTGTTAATAGAGAGAAAGCACTTAAGTAACTGTAATTGAACCAGCCTGACAAGACTTGTCTCAACGGCCACTCCCAATTTATTTTTAAGATGGCTGCTTTACATAAAGTTATGTGGATTAATTTTGCAGGTCATGATTCATGGGCGCAACATCTGACGGGATGTCGGTGTCAATGTTGCTTTCGCTCAAGTTTGCCGTTTTGTTAAACCCATGCATTCCAAGCAGAGCATCTTTGCCCATTAGTTGATGAACTTCTCCGAGCATTTCCCTGGAAGGCATTATATGACGGTCAGTTGCGAGGATAGTCTCCCAGTTATTCGGATATACTATTTTAAGGTATACACGGTGGTCGCCCGAGTGTTTTGTAAATATTTTATCAAGCTCCGGCAGTGCCTTCGATTTTACGCTGTTAAACATAGTTAATGTAAAGGCTTTCTGCTGCGGTTCCTCAGTAACCATTTCATTTCCTCCGGACCCGGAAGATTTTTTCCCGCTCCACTTGTTGGGTTTACGCATTGGTTTTTTGTTTTTTAAATCTTCTGTATTATTAATTGATACTATTTTTTGGGCGATTATCTTTAAACCCCTGTCAGTTTTATCCAGGTAACCTGCAATAACTATAGGTATGTCCTGTGAGATAATGTCTTCTGATTCAGCATATATGTCCGGGAATGCTATTACCTCAACAGTGCTGAACAAGTCCTCCAGGGTCAGGGCTGCCATCATGTCCCCCTTTTTGGTCTGGATTTTCTTGCAATTTGTCACTATCCCGCCAAGATTTATTTCCTGCTTGTCGTTCAGTTCCTGTAATTCAGTGGTCAGGGTAATACCTACTTTATCGAGTTGTTCTTTGTATTTATTAAGTGGGTGGCCTGTAATGTAAAAACCGAGGGCCTCTTTTTCCATGGCAAGAAGATGGAGCTCATCCCATTCATTAACCATCGGAAGTCTTTCCTCCGGCACTTCGTGTATGTCTCCGAACATGCTCTCCTGGCCGGCCTTTATTTCCTTCTGTCTTTTTACAGCTGCCTCCATGACTGCTGGCAGAGCTGCCGTAAGCTGTGCTCTTTTGCCCATGGAGTCAAGTGCACCGGCCTTGATAAGGCTTTCAATTACTTTTTTGTTGACTCTCCTTGAGTCGGCCCTTGTGCAGAAGTTGGAAAATGAATCGAAATTCTCATCTTCTCTGGACTCAAGTATCGCATCGATTGCAGAACCTCCCACACCCTTCACAGCCTCCAGGCCGAAGCGGATTGAATTACCTGTTACCTTGAACTCCCTGTTGCTTTCATTTATGTTCGGAGGGAGCACTTCAATTCCCATGTTCTTGCACTCATTAATAAAGAGTACAACCTTGACTGTATTGTCCATGTCGGCACTGAGTGAAGCTGCCATGAATTCAACAGGGTAGTGTGCTTTTAAGAAGGCTGTCTGATAAGCAATATATGCATAGGCTGCAGAGTGTGATTTGTTGAAACCGTACTGGGCAAACTGCAGTATAAGGTTGTAAAGAGTAGTGGCTTTTTTCTCTGACACTTTGTTTGCTTTAAGCCCGTCAATAAAGATGGTTTTCATCTTTTCCATTTCATCGGGGTTCTTGCCGCCCATTGCCTTCCTGAGAATATCAGCCTG
>PIVU01000540.1 GCA_003354025.1 Nitrospirota bacterium | reverse complement strand
CCACAATTTTACTCATTCTCTCTTTCACACTATCTGAAGCCGGGGCAGCCCACAAAAACAGTCTTCATGTCAGCTTTGATATTAGTCAGTCTCAGTTAAACGGTATGTCAAGCATTGGCGTTGCTGCTGGAGAAGAAGTTGTTATTCATAAGGGCAACCTTGAAATCATCCTGGTGTCAATGGATGGAAAACAGCTTGAATTCAGGGAGGATGAAAACACTCTCGTGATTGTGCCTGAATATGATGGCGTGATTGAAATTGCGTACGAGGGTATCTTCAGGGCAAACGGGAATGAGCGGGCCATAGGTATTGCTGACAGTGTAATTGATGAAAGAGGTGTATCTCTTACCGGGAGATGGTACCCTGAAATTGGCGGTCTCAGCCACTATGATCTTACGGTCGTACTTCCTGAAGGATATGAAGCAGTATCGGAAGCGGAAGATGTAAGAAAGGAAATCAGGGATGGGGAAGTCGAATTTAATTTTATTTTCCCTCATCCGGTAGATGGGATTAATCTCGTTGCATCTGACAGATACAGGGTCGTTAAAGACAGCTATGGAGATGTTAATTTATATGCATACTTCTTTGAGGAAGATCTTGGGCTTGCTAATACATATATTGAATATACGAAAAAATATATAGAACTCTACGAAGGCCTTATCGGAGATTTTCCGTATAAGAGATTTTCAGTTGTTGAGAACTTCCTGCCCACAGGCTACTCAATGCCTACGTTTACATTGCTTGGCAGTATGGTCGTGAAACTGCCTTTTATAGTTGAGACGTCGCTCGGTCATGAGATACTTCATCAATGGTTCGGTAATCTGGTATACATTGATTATGAGAGCGGGAACTGGGCAGAGGGCCTGACTACATATCTTGCCGACCATCTATATAAAGATCAAAAAGGCGAAGGACAGGCATACCG
>PIVU01000065.1 GCA_003354025.1 Nitrospirota bacterium | reverse complement strand
TCAGCCGATATAACAATAAGATATCGCTATGCTTAAATCAAAACTGTTAAAGAAAATATTCCTGATTTCATGCGCAATTATAATTATCTACCCTCTTGCGAGCATTCACCTGATATTCCCCTCAATTACCGCGAACCTCATTAAAGCAACGGAAAATGAGGCAGTTAGGACCGCACGCCATCTGGAGTCAATGCTTCTTTCCGGGCTTTCAGATTTGGATAAGGGCAATTTTACGGGAAGTTTTATTGAGAAAGTTTATAAGGCCAAAAGGGACTTCAATTTTTCCAAATTAAAAATATTCTCGCCAAAAGGTACAGTTCTATACTCAACAGCGCCTGAAGACATCGGAATAATCAATGACAAAAAATACTTCCATAACACTGTAGCAAAAGGCGAGAACTATACTAAAGTAGTTAATAAAAACAGCAGGACCCTCGAAGACCAGATTATTCAGACCGATGTTGTAGAGACTTATGTACCTATAATTAAGAAGGGTGAGTTTATTGGAGCCTTTGAGATTTACTACGATATTACGCATCAGAGCGACCAGTTAAGCAACATCGTAATAAATTCAACGGTACTTCCCCTTGTATTAATGTTTATGTTCCATGCTGCAATTATTTTTATCGTAGTCAAGTCCGACCAGAAGACAGTCAAAGAGGAAGCAGAAACATTACCGGGAAAATATCGTTCCCCCTTCCATTCAATGTTCTTTATAACCATATCCATATTTTTTTCAGAACTTATTGTAATGCTCATCCTCTCAAACTTCCCGACCATTCCTCTGATAAGCGGTGCGATTATTGATGCAACGCTTCTTATGATACTGGTCTCTCCAGTGCTGTATTTCTTTCTGTTGAGACCATTGTTCAAGTATATTGCCGCTCAAAGAGCAGCTGATAAAAAGATGCTTCATCTTGCGTACTACGATAAATTAACGAACCTGCCCAACAGGACTATGTTTGAAAACCATGTGCACAGCGCGATACAAATTTCTAAAGAAAGCAATAAAATATTTGCCCTGTATCTGATCGATGTTGATAACTTCAAAAGAATCAATGATACAATCGGACACCGTGCCGGAGACCTTTTAATCAAAGAAGTTGCCAACCGGCTTCACTCCCTGTACCCAAACAGTACCGCCAGTATCAGCAAAAAAGGAAATGAAAAACACCTCTTAGCACGCATGGGCGGAGATGAGTTTGCTCTGCATGCAGAAATATCCAGACTTGAAGATGCTACAGAAATAGCCCGAGAACTTCACAACGTACTGTCACAGTCCTTCATAATAAATAACTACGATATGTCGGTATCAGCCAGCATGGGCATTTCTATATATCCACATGACGGAACAGGTACTATCGATCTGCTTAGAAATGCTGATGTTGCGCTTTACCATGCAAAAGACAGAGGGAAAAGCAACTTCCAATATTATAGAGAAGCACTAAATGCGTCAGCTTTAATGAAGTTCTCCCTCGAAGGCAGCCTGCGCAGGGCAATTGATGCAAATGAGCTGATACTTCACTATCAGCCCCAGATTAGTTTGAAATCTGGAGAACTCTGCGGTATGGAAGCCCTTGTCCGATGGGAACATCCTGAAAAGGGATTAATTTCTCCAATAGACTTTATTCCTCTGGCAGAAGAAACAGGACTAATCGTGCCTATGGGAGAATGGATACTGCATACTGCCTGCATGCAGAATAAATCATGGCAGGATGTCGGCCTACCAAAGGTGCCGATGTCCGTCAACCTGTCAAGCCGGCAATTCCAGCAGAATAAACTTATCCATGCGGTCGCTGATGCGCTAAGAACATCAGGGCTGCCGCCTGAAGATCTTATACTGGAAATAACTGAAAGCGCCATTATGCAGGACACCGAGACAACTTTCATTGCCGTTCACGAACTAACCTCGATGGGTCTCAGATTTGCAATAGATGATTTCGGAACAGGGTACTCGTCACTGGGCTACCTGAAGCGCTTCCCGATTCATTCAATTAAAATTGATAAGTCATTTGTCATGGATATTACGAATAATCATGATGATGCGGCAATTGTAAAGACAATTATATCAATGGCACACAGTTTAAGGATGAAGGTACTGGCCGAAGGTGTAGAAACTGAGCCGCAACTGAATTTCCTGAATGAAAACGGATGCGACGAAATCCAGGGGTTCTATATCAGCCGTCCTCTTCCTGCGGATAAGTTCATCGATTTTTGTGCATCGGACATCAATAAAAAAAATACTCCCACCCCATTACCCGGAAAGTTTATAAATCTGATTGACAAGACTGACCCGGGGTGCTCGTTTTCAGCTTAACAATTTAAATACGTCCAGCAATATTTCATTAAGTCACCTCGTTATACTTTGTCCACACATTGATAATATTCACAATATTAATTAATTTCAAAATGTGATTACGCTCACTTGCTCATACTTTTATCACTGCTGCAATGTGCCTCAGGAGAAGGAACTATGTTGAAAGAATGCATAATTCTGCAAAACGCCGGCAGGACAATGTCCTGCCGCAACTGTCTGATAAATAGTCATATTCACTGAATACCATTGATCAGGCCACCTGTTTAATTATCATTAATATAGTCTGCCTAAGATCCATGGGAATGTCTGTTAATTAAGAATAATCTCACCCCTCCCACATCCCTTCCGCCCCACAGCCTTTCCCTTAAGGTTTTTCGTCGTAAATCCGATTAAATTAATACTAATGTCTTTGTTGTAAAGGTGAGCAGTAGTGATACATTTTAATACAGAACAGGAGGCCAATAACCATGCTTTCATGAATGGAGAAGGAGAGATTCATGAAAACACAGATTGCCGTACACTGTTACCCGCAGAGCAATTAGAAACAGAACAAAGATCGCCATATTTCTATATGAATATAATTGGCCTATCCATCTTTATTGCAGAGATGATAGCCATGTTTCTAGTTTCGCATATGAAAGGGGTATCGGATTTTCATATAGCCTTAATGGACTCAACAATTCTTATTCTGCTTGTTGCTCCGACTGTATACCTGTTCCTTGTCCGGCCCTTAACAATGCATATCCATAGACAGAAGGTCGCTGAAGAAAATCTCTGGAAACAGGAGAAGCAGTTTAGGTCTATTGTTGACAGCACACACGATGCCGTCATATCGATAAACAGCACCGGAACAGTAACTTTCTGGAACAACAGCGCTGAACGTATGTTCGGCTATTCCCTTAAAGAAATCATAGGGGAATCAATAACCACGATTATACCGGAGCGATATCACGAACAGCACATAGAGGGGCTCAATAGGTTCCTGGCTTCCTATCACTCCGCTGTAGTCGGTAAAACCGTAGAAGTTTCAGCCCTGGCCAAAAACGGCAGGGAGTTTCAGATTGAGCTTTCCCTGTCAGTCTGGAGTATAGGGAATGAACACTATTTCACAGGAATGATACGAAATATTACTTACAGAAAACGCGCCGCTGAAGCATTAGAAGAGAGTGAGCAAAGATTCCGCTCTCTTACTTCATCATCCCCGGTAGGAGTATTTCAGACCGACTTGAATGGGCACGGCATTTATGTAAATGAAAAAATATGTAAATTTACAGGAATGAGCGAGGAGGAGCATTATGGGACAGGATGGTCCCGTGCACTTTATCCCGATGACAGTGAGTATGTTGTCAGTGAATGGGAGAAGACCGTTCGCGGAGATGGGGATTTCAATATAGAATTCAGATTTACTAATCAGGAAGGAAATATAACATGGGTTTCAGGCCAGGCAGTTTCCCTTATGGATGCTGATAATAATCCAGTTGGATTCCTTGGTACTCTGACTGACATCACTGCACAGAAATGGATCGTGGAAGCACTGGCCGAATCAGAAGAATATTCCCGTTCTTTTCTGGAAAGCTCCCAGGACTGCGTATGTAATCTTTCTTCTGAAGGAAAGTTCATGAGTATGAACCCGGTGGGTCTTGAGATAAACGGCATTGAAAACCCGGAGGATATTGTAGGTGTATGCTGCACCGAAAACATTATTGAAAATAAGGAAGAAGTAAAAAATGCAATTAAGCAGGCATCAAAGGGCAATAATGTTTCGGTCCAGTACAAATCAATCTTAAAGAGCGGGGAAGTCCTGTGGTGGGATTCAAAACTGACTCCTGTAGTCGATATTGACGGAAGCATCAAAAGCATTCTTAGAGTATCACGGGATATTACAAAGCAGAAGGAAGCAGAAGACGCGTTGCAGCAGAAACAGGCGGAGCTGCTTGAAAAACATGATCAGCTCAACAAGCTTTTCAGAGACGTTGAAGTAGCAAATCAGGAAAGGCAGCAGATCATGGACTGTGTCGGTGACATGATCATACTCACCGACAAGGAAGGCCGTATCAGGCGTGTAAACATGGCCGTCAGCGAATTCACTAATTTATCATTCAAAGAGCTTCTAGGCAAAGACTGGGACGATCTTATTGTTGACTACGAAATGGAAACCAGAACACTATATGCTGACAGCACCGAGCTTCTGCACAAACCAAGCGGGAAATGGTTTACAGTCCATTCCTATCCCTTTCATGACAACGAGATTGGTTTCTCCGGCTCTGTCATTACGATACATGACACCTCGGAAATAAAAAATATTTCTGAAAAGCTTGAAAATGCATACAAAGAACTGAAAACGACACAGTCTCAAATATTGCAGCGAGAAAAGATGGCATCTATTGGTCAGCTTGCCGCCGGGGTTGCACACGAAATAAACAACCCTATGGGATTCATTTCAAGCAACATAAGGACTCTCAGTAAATATGTGAATAAACTGGGATCTTTTATCACTATTCAGAGTGACGCCATCAAGGACCTGGATGCAGCAGAAACTGAAGAAGCTATAAATGAACAGCGCAAGAAATTAAAACTGGACTATGTACTTGAAGATGTCAGCCAGCTGATCGATGAATCTCTTGATGGAGCTGAACGGGTAAAGAACATCGTACAGAACCTAAAAAGTTTTTCACGTGTTGATGAATCCGAAAATAAGATGTCCGACATTAATGAATGCATAGAGACAACGCTAAACATGGTTTGGAATGAACTGAAATACAAAGCAACCATCAGCAAGGAATACGGAGACATTCCGGAAATCCGCTGTAATCCACAGCAGTTGAACCAGGTTTTTGTAAACCTCCTGATTAATGCTGGACATGCTATAGAAGACCAGGGGGAAATCAGAGTAAAGACCTGGAACGGCGACGGAACAATCCATATTTCAATAGGTGATACAGGATGTGGTATTCCTGCTGATAAAATCGACAGAATATTCGAACCCTTCTTCACAACCAAAGACGTTGGCAAAGGCACAGGTCTCGGATTAAGCATTACCTATGACATTGTGAAAAACCATGATGGGGACATTTCCGTTGAAAGCGAGCCGGGAAAGGGTACTACATTTACTGTGCAACTCCCCTTGGAGAGGCATAAATGAAAAAACTGAAATCAGTTCTGGAACACTATGAATTTCATGTACTGCTTTTTATTCTCTGTATCATTATGTTCTTTTCCCCGCTGTTTATCCTTTCTGATTTTAGTACTCCGGGCCCTATTCTGCTCTCATTTTTCATACCGTGGGCGCTTATCATAGCAATACTGTATTTTACCGGACAGAGCTACTCTAAACGAGACACCAGCAGACACCCTGACAAAGCAGGGAGGGGAACAGATGTTTAGCTCAGTTACAGTCATTTCAGCAGTATGCCTGTACGTAGCTTTTCTGTTCATAATCGCTCTATGGGTAGAGAAGGGGTCAAAAACCGGCAGGAAACTTGCGCGCAGCCCCGCAGTATATTCACTGGCTCTGGCTGTATATTGTACGTCATGGACTTTTTATGGCAGCGTAGGCAAGGCTGCTTCATCAGGGATGCTCTTCCTTACAATTTATCTCGGCCCGACTATGGCTATTGTGCTGTGGTGGTTTGTACTTCGTAAACTGGTACGGCTCAAAACAATAAACCGTACTACGAGTATTGCAGACTTCATTTCATCCAGATACGGCAAGTCACAGTCCCTGGCCGCTATAGCAACAATGCTTGCATTGATAGGCACAACACCATATATAGCGCTGCAACTGAAAGCCGTTAACACGACCTTTTCCATAATTACCGGCTCAGGCAGTGCACCCGACTCATGGATACAGAGTAATGTCGGCCCGATTGTTGTTGTTCTAATGGCTCTGTTCACCATTGTATTTGGTGTAAGAAAGCTCGACCCTACTGAGCGTCATGAAGGGATGGTGACTGCCCTGGCTGTTGAGTGCGTTGTAAAACTGTTTGCATTTATGGCAGCCGGAATTTTTGTTACCTACTTTATGTATGACGGATTTGGAGACATTTTCACACGTCTTTCAGCAAGCCCTTTCAAAGACCTTTTAAAGACCGACGGCTCTGATGTCCGGACTTATATGATCTGGTCAACCTACCTGTTAATCTCAATGTCAGCTATCCTGTTTCTCCCCAGGCAATTTCATGTAGCGGTAGTTGAAAACTCAAATGAGAACCACATCAAGACAGCTGTCTGGATGTTTCCCCTGTATATGCTGCTCATTAATATTTTTGTGGTCCCTATTGCCGCTGGCGGCTTGCTTAAAGGATATTCCGTGCAGCAGGCGGACACATTTGTACTGTCTCTGCCGCTAAACCACGGGCCTTCCATTCTCGCAATGCTGGTATTTATTGGTGGTTTTTCAGCAGCCACAGGAATGATTATGGTTAGTTCAATGACAACTTCTACAATGATGACAAACCACCTCTTCCTTCCTGTTATAGAACGTATTAAAGTCCTTGCTCCCCTGCGAAGGCATTTGTTAAAGGTCCGCTGGTTTGGAGTTATCGCCATCCTTTTCATAGGGTATGCTTTTCAGAAGTTAATAGGAGATTCCCATACACTGGTAAATATGGGGATCATTTCCTTTGTGGCTGTGCTGCAGTTTGCCCCGCCTATCATTGGAGGACTATTCTGGCGCAAAGCTGGTAAAGCAGGAGCTTTACTGGGCCTGAGTTCCGGATTTTTCATGTGGTGCTACACAATGCTGCTTCCTTCCTTTGCACGCAGCGGATGGCTGCCGGATGGATTCCTTGATTACGGACCCTTCGGGATCAATTATCTGAAACCTGAAAGTCTATTTGGATTAACCGGCGTCGACCCTCTGGTCCACACTGTATTCTGGACAATGTTTTTTAACATTGGATTGTATATACTCGGCTCTCTATTTGCTGAAAAAAGCAAGAATGAAGTAAACCTTGCCAACGATTTTGTTGATATTATGGAGTTTGATAGTGCTGTCATATCCAGGGGTAAGGAAAGTGCGTGTATTAAGCTTGAGGAAAAGTTGACGTCACTGACAGATCTGCTCGGGCAGTACTTAACCGCTGAAGAAGCTGGGAACATAATAAATAAATCACTTATAAAAGCCGGCATTAAAGATGAAAAGATAATTACTATTGCCGACCTTGCACAATTAACAAGTGAGGCAGAAAACTTCCTCTCCGGATTCATCGGAGCAGCAGCAGCCCATCAAGCCTTCAGTCAGTCCGGTCTTATTACAAAACGGGAAAAAAGAGAGCTTTCAGAAATGTATGCAGAAATTCTTGCTGACATGAGTGTTTCTCCAGAGGAAATACAGAAGAAAATTGATTACTACAAAGACCGTGACATGCTTATGGCCCGGCAGTCTGCAGAGCTGGAACGTAAAGTAAAAGAGCGGACACGTGATCTTGAAGCAGCAGCAGAGCTGGGTCACGCAGCTAATTCAATACTGGATCCCGAAAAACTGAGACAGCAGGTTGTGGATATGATCCAGGAACGCTTCGGCCTTTATTATGTCGGTCTCTACTTGCTGGATGATACGCGTGAATGGGCATTACTGCATGCCTACAGCACAGAAACAGTCAAGGTAATAATGAAGAGCCGTTACCGGACGAAAATCGGCGAAGGAATAATCGGCGAGAGCATAGCCAATGCCCGGGCGTCTGTAGCAGATGATACCGGCAACAACAAAACACAGCTGTCAACACCGGACCTGCCCGATACCCGCTCTGAAATAGCTCTTCCTCTGAGAATACATGACATAATCGTCGGGGCAATTGATCTAAGAAGCTCTAAATTTAACGCATTTAACAAGGATAATCTTCCTGTATTTCAAACCCTCACCGACCAGATAGCAATGGCGCTCAACAATGCACAGCTGTATAACACAGTAGAGGGGGAGCTGACGGAGCGCAGGCGGACAGAGACTGAATTGGAGGAAGCATACTCAAATTTAAAATTGTTCCGCGATCTTATTAACCAGTCCCATGAGGCCATTTATGTATGTGAACCTGCAACGGCACGCTTTCTGGACGTGAATAATGCGGCATGTAAAATGCTTGGATATTCAGAGGAAGAATTTCTTAAGATGAAGGTCATTGATATTCAGTCCGCACTGCCTGACAGTTACAGCTGGGAAATGCATGTTGAAACACTGAAGGAAAAGGAGAGTTCGTTTATAGAGGGCGAACATAAAAGGAAAGACGGATCAACACTCCCTGTGGAAGTGAGCATCAATTACATTCTCCGGGGTAAAAAGGACTACATCGTTGCTGTGGCCCGTGACATTACTTCCCGCCAAAAAGCAGAAAAAAGAATCGAGGAAGCCTACGCAGAATTGAAATCGACCCAGTCACAGATGCTGCAGAGAGAAAAAATGGCCTCAGTCGGACAGCTTGCCGCTGGCGTTGCCCATGAAATCAACAACCCCATGGGATATATTTCAAGCAACCTTAACACTCTGAATAAATATACGGCAAACTTATTAAAGTTCATTGAAGCACAATCCAAAATAATTGAGAGCAGTCAATATGAAGAATGCCGCAGGGAAATTAATGCTCTCAGAAAAGAATTGAAACTGGATTACATAACAGAGGACCTGGAAGGATTGATAATAGAATCCCTGGACGGTGCGGAAAGAGTAAAGGTAATCGTGCAGAATCTTAAAAGCTTCTCAAGAATTGATGAAGCAGAGTGTAAACTCGCAGATATTAATGAGTGCATTGACAGTACATTAAATATTGTGTGGAATGAATTGAAGTATAAGGCATCTGTCCAAAAAGATTATGGAGAGCTGCCGCCGGTAAAATGCTATCCACAGCAGTTAAATCAGGTCATCATGAATCTTCTTGTAAATGCCGGACACTCTATAGAAAAAGAAGGCGAGATAATAATTAAGACCTGGAACGGAGACAAGACGATAAAGGTATCCATATCAGATAACGGGTGCGGTATTCCCGAGGACAAGATCGGCCGTATATTTGAGCCTTTTTTTACCACTAAGGAAATTGGTGAAGGTACCGGTCTGGGCCTGAGCATATGTTATGACATTGTAAAAAAGCATAATGGTGACATTACTGTAGAGAGTAATCCCGGAGAAGGCACTACTTTTACTATACAGCTGCCCGTAGTGTCAACAATATAATAATAGCGTATGCATGAGGAGAACAGTATGAAGCGTCCACTATTTATATCAATAGTCATCCTGATAACAACTGTGATTGCATCATGTTTTGTAATCATAAGTGCTGCAGATGTAGTTGCTGCTGAGAATTCCGCCAGGCTGTCATTCGGTATTGTCCCGCAGCAGTCAGCCACAAAACTGGCCAGAAAATGGACCCCTTTCCTTGTGTACCTGAGCAAGAAAACAGGATACAGGATAGATTTCAAAACTGCTAAAGATATACCAACATTTGAGGAGCGCTGCACTGCCGGTGAATATGATATCGCCTATATGAACCCCTATCATTATACTGTCTTTCACGAATCACCCGGATATAACGTAATGGCAAAACAAAAGCTTAAGGCGTTAAAGGGAATTATAGTAGTAAAGAAAGACAGCACTTACAGGGGCCCGCAAGAACTGGACGGGAGTACACTGGCATTCCCGTCACCCGCCGCATTTGCTGCAACAATAGTAACGCGGGCTCATTTTAACGGTCTGGGAGTCAACATAACTCCAAAATATGTTTCCTCACACGACTCCGTATACCGCTCAGTTGCCAAAGGGCTGTATCCCGCTGGCGGAGGCGTACCGCGGACATTCAAAAACGTGGAAATATCTATCAGAGATCAACTCAGAGTACTTTGGACCTCCGATGGATTTACACCTCATGCAATTGCCGCGCATAAACGGGTCCCTGCAGAGGCAGTTAAGAAAATTCTCGCTGTTATGACAGATATGGAAAATGACCCTGAGGGCAGAGAGCTGCTGAAGAAACTTAATTTCAAAGGACTGCTCCCGGCTCAAAACAGTGACTGGAATGACGTTCGGGCCCTGGGAATTGATGTTTTGAAATTAGAGGAATAATAAAGGACTGCTATGTCATTTAAATATAAAACCATTATCGGCATTGCTCATGAAATTAATAATCCTACAGGATTCATAACCAGCAATCTGGGTACACTGGATAAATATATCTCCAAGCTGATGGATTTCTGCAACTTGCAAACCGGTCTCGGCCTGAGCATTACATATGAGATTGTAGGGAGTCACGGCGGTGACATATCAGTGCATAGCGAACTTGGAGAAGGCACTACTTTTATTGTGACACTGCCTGTGAAGAAATCGATTCAACTCGCTGCAAAACAAGAATAATATCAACTATTCCTGCCACAAGTTAACCTTAAGAATAATATGTAGTCAGCCGATAAATATAGTAGGCACAATATTGCCCGGCAATTCATTTATGAGGGAACAGGAGCGGCTGTAAATCTAATGAAAAAAGAGATGAAAAAAAGCTTGATCGCAGAACGGGACATGGCACAGAATTATCTCGACATTGCCGGAGTAATGCTCGTTGTTATTAATATAAACCAGGAAGTCACTCTTATAAACAACAAAGGTTGTGAAATCCTGGGTTATCCGGAGAGTAAAATTACAGGCAGCAACTGGTTTGACAATTTCATACCTGAAAGAATGAGAGAAGATATTAAAGGAGTCTTCAACGAGTTCATGGCAGGTAAAGGCGAAATGGTCAAACAGCATGAAAATCCTGTATTAACGAGAAGCGGAGAAGAACGAATTATTGAATGGGAAAATACTATTCTGCGCGATCAGGATGGTACGATCACCGGGACGCTGAGCTCGGGGAATGATATAACAAAATACAGGCAGACTGAAAAAGCCCTGAGCGACAGCGAAGAACTGTTACAGAACGCTCTTGAAATCAGCAGTGACGGTTTATGGGACTGGAACATTGTAACCGGAGAAATAAACTTCAGCGCTCGCTGGTGTGAAACGCTTGGATACGAACTATCGGAAGTCACCAACCATGCCAGTTTCTGGGAAACACTGATACACCCCGATGACTGGAAGAACGTACTGGACCAGCTTCAGGCCCATTTAGATGGTAAAACACCATTATACGAATGTGAAAACCGCCTGCTGACAAAGGGAGGTACTTACCGGTGGAATCTTGACCGCGGCCGTGTAATTGAAAGGGATGAAAACGGGAAGCCGTTGAGAATGATCGGTGTTGATGCAGACATATCAGAACGCAAACAGGCTGAAGACGAAATCAGGCTCAGCCAGGAGGAGCTTCTTAAGAATCATGAGGAATTGAATATCCTCTTCAGAGAAGTTGAAATTGCGAATAAGGAACGTCAAAAAATTATGGACTCTGTTGGAGACATGATCATACTTACCGACGACGAAGGCAAAATAAAGCGTGTAAACAAATCCGTCAAGAATTTTTCGACAAAACCCTTTGAAGAAATCATTGGTCAGGACTGGGAAGAGTTCATATACGATAATGATATGGAAGCAACAACTCTTTATGCTGGAAGCACAGAGCTTATTCACAGAAGTACAAATCAATGGTTTGTACTGAATGCGTATCCTTTTGAAGACACTGAAATGAATTTTTCAGGCACGGTTATAACTCTTCATGAAAACTCTGAGCTTAAACTCATCACAGACAAGCTGGAAAAGACCAATGCCGAAATCAATGAACACCGTATGAAACTTCATAATGCCCATGTACAAATATCCAGCCTGATGCAAAATGTCACGGAGGCCTCGGATACAAGAATACGTCTTGACAATCCGGACCTTAAAAAGTGTTATGAAGTAAAAAACTGCAAAAAAACAGAATGTATATGTTATGGAAAAGAAGCAACACGGTGCTGGCAGGTTGCAGGCACATTTTGCGGCGGAAAAATTCAGGGCGCATTTGCCCAGAAATACGGCAACTGCTTGCGGTGCGAAGTATTCAATGCTGCCACATCCGATTCAATCAGCGAGTTGGGAGAGCAATTTAACAATATGATGCATGTTCTTGAATTAAAGAACCGTGAGCTTGAAAACGCATATAAAGAACTGAAAGCATCACAATCCACAATACTCCAGCAGGAAAAAATGGCATCCATCGGTCAGCTTGCAGCAGGAGTAGCTCATGAGATAAATAACCCTACCGGATTCATTACCAGTAATCTGGGAACGCTCGACAAATATACACGTAAGCTAACTGAATTTTTAAATATTCAGACTAGTTTAATAGAGTCTTGCAATACAGCTGAAACTATAGAATTGCTCAATGAGCGTAGAAATTCTCTGAAAGTCGATTATATTATGAATGACGTCAATGACCTTATTAAAGAGTCTCTTGACGGAGCCGACCGTATAAAAAATATTGTGCAAAACCTGAAGAGTTTCTCCAGGATTGATGAGTCCAAGAACCAGTATGCTGATATCAACGAATGCATTGAAAGCACTCTGAATATTGTCTGGAATGAACTCAAGTACAAAACAACCATAAAAAAAGAATATGGAAACCTGCCCCCCGCAAAATGCTATCCGCAGCAAATAAACCAGGTCATCATGAACATACTGGTCAATGCTGCACAGGCCATCGAAACTCAGGGTGACATTTTTATAAAGACATGGAACGGTAACGGCTCAGTCAATATATCAATTGCAGACACAGGATGCGGTATTCCCGAAGATAAACTCAATAAGATATTCGAACCCTTTTATACATCAAAGGAGGTCGGTAAGGGTACAGGTTTAGGGTTGAGTATTGCATACGACATCATTAAAAAGCATAACGGGGAATTGCTTGTTACCAGTGAAATCGGCGAGGGGACGTCATTTACAATTAAGCTCCCGCTGGAGTCATCTTTGTCCTCCAGATAGTTTATCGATATTACCAATAGTGTAACCAATGAATATTAATCACTATTTAACTAAATCTCAAACTTTCATTTCTCTTTGGCAGAAAAATAATTTATTAACTGGAAGGTTAGGAAAAATGCGATATAATTTATATAGACAAACAATGGAAAGTCTGTGCTACTGAAATATAGATAGTCGTGCATCACACACGCCTGTCTATGATAGATTGTTCCTACATCAGGAAGAAGTGTTTATTACAGGAGCATATTTATGGATAATCAGGTTAACAGTAAGGTTTCAACAAAAGATTATAAGAAACTGGAGCGTTCACTGCTTCATGCTCAGGAAATGCTGATGAAGGAGCACAAGGAGTTAAGCAACCTCTTCCGACAGGTTGAACAGGGTAAGCAAGAGTAGGAAAACACTATGGATTGTATAGGAGACATCGTGATTCTGACCGATTATCAAGGCAAAATCAATGGTGATATAGCAATTGACAGTGAAGCAGGTAAAGGGACGACCTTTACTATAAACATACCTGTGGTGGAGGAATAATCGATGAATGAAGATGTTAAAATTTTGTGTGTAGATGATGAGGCGAATGTGCTCAAGGCGCTTGAGCGTCTATTCCTGGACACGGACTATGAAATACTTACTGCAACATCCGGAGATGAAGGCCTGGAAATCCTGAATAATACAGACCAGATCCAGCTTGTTATCTCGGACTACAGGATGCCCAAGATGAACGGTGTGGACTTCCTACGGGAAGTGTGCAAACTACGTCCGGAAACAGTACGAATCGTACTTTCAGGATATGCAGACACCGTTGCGATTGTTGAAGCTATTAATGAAGGCAAAATTTATAAATTTATGCCAAAGCCCTGGAATGACGATGAGCTGAAAGTTGCAATATCCAACGCCCTGGAACACTTTTTTATGCAGCAGAAAAACAGGGAGTTGACCTATGAACTGGCAACAAAAAACCAGGAACTGCAGGTCATCAATGAGAACCTTGAGAAACTCGTAGAAGAGCGGACCTCGGATTTACTGATTCAGAATAGAATACTTACTTCATCTCAAAACATCCTTGACTCACTGCCCGTCGCTGTTATTGGAATCGACCCAGATGGCCTCATTGTACAGTGCAACAGGCGGGGAGCGGAGCTTTGCAGTCCAGAGAAGGGAAGTTTAATAGGACTGGATCGGCAGGACTCACTCCCTTCGGAAATGAATAATATAATTGCACAGGTCATTGAGGATGGAAGCTATTCGACAAAATATCTGAGTAATGGAACAGAGTTAATAATCAAAGGTGTATATATGCAATACGCTGGAGGACAGGAAGGTATCATCCTTGTTTTGGACGAAAGGGAGAACAATGGAAACGGCTAATGATATAAAATCCGAACCAATGGAAATCCTTTTTGTTGATGATGAAATAAATGTTCTGCAGTCTCTTAAACGGCTGTTTCTTGATGAGGAGTATGAAGTCTTAATCGCCAATTCAGGGCAGGAGGGCCTGGACATTCTCAAAGACAACAGCAATATCGGCCTCATTGTATCCGACCAGAGAATGCCCGGCATGACAGGCGTTGAATTTCTTGAAAAAGCAAAAGCGTTAATGCCTGATGCCCTTCGCATCCTGCTGACGGGCTATGCAGATATCAACGCTGTAGCCGATGCCATAAACAGGGGCGGTGCCTACAGATATATTACTAAACCCTGGAAGGACGATGAACTCCTTCAGATCATTTCCGAAGCAGCACAGAGATATTCACTCATCAGGGAAAATAAACGGCTTCAGGCAATTGTTAAACATCAGAATGAGGAGCTTAAAAACTGGAACTCCCAGCTCGAGTATTTCGTACAGGAGCAGACACTGGAGATACAGAAAAAAAATGATGAACTCCAGGGTCTTAATAAGAGTTTAAAAACCAGTTTCAAAAATACGATCCTTGCGTTTTCAAACCTTTTGGCCCTGAGAGACAGAGGAACAAGAAATCATTCCAAATATGTCGCTGAAATATCGGTAAAAATGGCCAAATCCATGAATTTGAAGAGCAGCGATATTGAAGCAGTCGCAGTCGCAGCACTCCTTCACGACATCGGTAAAATCGGTATGCCCGATATTTTACTTATGCAGGATGAAGAGGAGCTGGCCGAGGATGAAAGAGATGAATATATGCAGCATCCCATAAGAGGACAGGCTGCAATAGATTCTGTTGAAGATCTAAGGGATGCCGGCTTGCTGATTCGCCACCATCATGAATGTTTTAATGGTACAGGGTTTCCCGACGGACTTTCAGGCGATCAAATTCCTGAAGGTGCCAGGATCATTGCAATAGCAGATTACTTTGAACGGATAATCAGCAGGCTAACTGCAAAGGATGCCGTCACAACCGCCCTGGACAAGGTAAAGGAAGTGGTGGGGAAAAAATTTGACGGCAAAATATTTATTGAATTAAAAACCGCAGTTAAGGAAGTATACGCTGGGGCTTTTACAAAAACCGATACAGCCGGTGATGAAAAAGAACTGAGTGTGGATCAAGTAAAAATCGGAATGGTCCTGTCAAGAGATGTAAAAAGCGGAACCGGACTGATGCTCATATCAAAGGGCGTGAAACTTAACGCAAGTCATATTAATGCACTGACTCGTTATTGGAAGCTTGACCCGTCAAAAACAGGCGTGTTTGTAATGGCCGAGGTAAAGAATGATTGAACGTAAAGCATTCCCAAAATCTTTCTCTATATTGAACGGAGAAGTTGACAGCGAGCCGGATGGGGGCTCCACATTCAGTATATCACTGCCCCTTTCGCTAAAGAATAACAATGCATGACATTTTAGTTATAAGTAAAGGAGTATTAGCGCATGAAGAATGCAATCCTCATTGTAGACGATGAAGCAGATGTATTATCGGCAATAAAAAGATCATTACTGGAAGAAGATTATGAAATACACACAGCCCACAGCGGGATGGAAGGACTTTCTGTACTCATGGGGAATGCAGTAAAGCTTGTTATTTCAGACGAAAAGATGCCGGAAATGTCAGGAAGTGATTTCCTGTTTGAGATTAAAAAACTCTACCCCGCAACTATCAGAATCATGCTTACCGGACA
>PIVU01000539.1 GCA_003354025.1 Nitrospirota bacterium | reverse complement strand
TTATCTCCTAGTCACTGAAGGCACGTGCTTCCATGTGGATGTTCACTGCACAAATCACCTATCACTTGCTTACAGGTGCTTGGGCGGATGGTACAGGCGTGCTAGGCTGTGACCGGGTTTGGGTTGTTAGTGATTGGTTTCTATCGCTTCACACATTTAAAACCGTGATTTCCTATATCCCATTTCCAATATAGAGTTGCACATCTAAATATAAAACAATAAATAAAAAGTGTATACCTATTTATAACAAAACACTACACACATATAAAAAGATATGAGTACATTTGCTTGATGATTGTTTGGTTGTTCCATGTCTCCCAGTGAACTAAACTTAGGATGTCGCTTATCCATTGTTATCTGTCTGAAGTTCCTATCGAAGGACTGGATCTATAAAGGGGTGAGAGAACGGAAGTTCCCATCATATAACATGACCCTGGCAGCGGTAGCATTGGTTGATAACGATTTCCACAAAATCTCGATAATTCCATCAATATTCGTGGTGTGTGTGTAGTGCATTCCGTTGAGTATATATATGGGTTGCGTGGTGATTAAGTTTAGTTCGAAGAGGCAATATGAGTTAACCTTTCAAGAGGACTCACATGCATTGTATTCAAAAGGATCGGTAAGTTGGTCTCTGAAAGTAACCTGTAGGGTTCACCAATACTAATGGCTGCGTAGCAGTCGTGGGCTTATGTCGATCTACGGTTTAGTGTCTTAAATTGACTTGATAATTATCTAACCTTTCTTTGTTACTAACTGTAGACGTCGGATCACTGGGAAAGGGAAGGGTGGTTGCTTGATTACTTAGACCTTATCTCCTAGTCACTGAAGGCACGTGCTTCCATGTGGATGTTCACTGCACAAATCACCTATCACTTGCTTACAGGTGCTTGGGCGGATGGTACAGGCGTGCTAGGCTGTGACCGGGTT
>PIVU01000538.1 GCA_003354025.1 Nitrospirota bacterium | reverse complement strand
ATGGACCGTATTACTGTCCGACAGCTCATAATGGCTGCCCTGTTTGTCAAAGACATAAAGAGTTAAGCTGTCCTGCTTCCAGTCAATTAATCCTGTCTTCATTATATCTCTCTCCAGAAAAGCACATTAGCTGAATTGTCCATAACGCTTTCGATAATGCGTGTGATTCCATTTACGGTTGCTTTGGCAGTGATACGGAAAATTGTACTTTTTGCTGTTGCATTATCCGCAATGACCATACCTATTTGTTTCATGCCGGATACATTTTGAACATTTGAAGCTGTTTCAAATGGGAAATTCTCCCGTTCATCAATAATATTTTGTGCTAACGTTTCTGTCATATCTTTGTGAATGGTTAACAGCACAGGTATTTCAGCTGTATTGATATTAACCTGCGATGTATTAGTGCCTACATTAATATAATAGATTGTAATATAGGGTTCAATTTGATCAAAAACTTCATCTACTCCTTCAATTAGCCTTAACTCATCCACAGACCAGAGAAAACCATTCTTTGCAGAATCCTCTGAATCAGAGAGCCTTGGTTCATCGTCAGGGTCTATCCAGTCTGCAATTATCAACGCAATGTCTGGATTAATATTAAGGAATTCCAGCATCTTTTTCAAGGAGGAGAGCTGTTTTTCATTGGTTTGACTATTCTCATTGATGATGCTGTTGATGTTAAACTTGGCATTTTCGTCTTCCATTTCAATGATCGCTGAAGTGCCGGGACCGAAGTCATAAGTGACAGGTATCGTTAATTCACGCTGATCAGTATAATTATATTTTTTTGCTTTCTTAAGGTAAAGAGTGCTGATTGTCTGCCCTGATTTTGCTATGAGCGATGCCTGCTGGGCATTCCCCCAGTTGGAAAGGGAAGATGTATCAATGTACACATTATAGACAAGATCAACAACCAGAGCGACCATGAT
>PIVU01000537.1 GCA_003354025.1 Nitrospirota bacterium | reverse complement strand
GTTCCCATGAGCCTCTTTATATGTTCAAGCATGTACTGACCCAGGTTGCAGTGTATGAAGGCCTTCTGTTAAAAACACGTAAGACATTTCATGGATATGTTGGCCAGGCGGTCGAACACTGTTATGCAAAACGCCTCGAAGAGCAGGCTGAAACCCTGGCCTATCATTTTTCCAGGAGTTCGGATTATAAAAAAGCGGCACTCTACTTGGAAATGGCCGGAGATAGGGCTTCAAGCGTTCATTCTCTTGGGGAGGCCCGCACCTATTACGAAGCTGCCCTGTCAGCTTTGGATAAAAAGAATGTAACGGATGGAGATCAAGAAACATATATTTCCCTTACATTGAAGTGGGCTGAAGTTTCCCAATATGCCCCTTCAAATACGATCAGAAAGGCGTTAAGACGGTCTCTGGAGTCAGCAAAAAAATTGAACAAAAAAAAACGCATAGCCGAAGTCTCCTATTGGGGGGCAAGATTCGACTACATGCAGGGCGATTTCATCCATGTTATCCCACAAGTCGAGCAATGTATCTCATGGGCCGATGAATTGGACGACCATGAACTCTTGTCATTGTCCTTAACCATATACGGTCGTTCCTGTTTATATACAAATGAGTTCCAGTCCGGGATTTCATATTTGGAAAAAGGCATTGAGGGCATCAGGTTATTGGAAAAATGGGATGATGTCGTCTATTCCATGGGCATATTAGGGCTTCTAACCGCTTTGGCAGGAGACTTTAAAAACAGCATAAAAACAATCACCAAGGCTATTCGGATTGCCAGAGAAAAAGAAATTCCTACCTTCGAGGCTATGGTGTTCGGGTACATGGGGTCAGTTCAATTTTGGTACGGTAACTGGAAACCGGCAATTAACAGTTGCAATGAGTGTATCAAGCTATCCAATAAACTCGGAAATGTTTTGCCCATCATCTGGGCTA
>PIVU01000269.1 GCA_003354025.1 Nitrospirota bacterium | reverse complement strand
GGTTCTGCTGATATTGTCATTGGGATCCCCAGCTATAATAATGCTGATACAATCACCAGAGTCATAAAAGCCGCTGAACTGGGTCTTGCGAAATACTTTTCAAAATACAGGGGAGTGATCGTTATTTCCGAAGGCGGAGACCTTGGGGCGACTCAGGTTGCGGTTGATGCACTGAAGGACAAACATTATTTTGAAAATGCATTTATTGCCAAGCCGGAGAATGAAACACAGATTGTAGCGCTGAAATATGTCGGCCGTTCAGGCAAGGGAACTGCCATCAAGGCAATATTCGAAGCAGGCAGGCTGCTGGGAGTCAAGGCCAGCTGCATGCTTGACTCTGACCTGAGAAGTATATCTCCTGAATGGATAGAACTGCTAATCGCTCCGGTTATTCTTAAAAAGTTCGGCTTTGTAACGCCCTACTACAGCCGCCACAAATATGATGGCACAATCACAAACATGATTGCTTTTCCCATGACATGGTCTTTATATGGAAGACGCGTACGGCAGCCCATTGGAGGTGACTTCGGATTCTCACTGGAGCTTATTGAAAGCCTGCTTTCCAAAGATGTGTGGGACACTGATATAGCACGGTTTGGAATAGATATATGGATGACAACCGTTGCCATATGTGAGAATTTTACAATCTGCCAGTCATTTCTCGGAACAAAGATACATGACGAAAAAGATCCGGGCAAAGACCTCAGCCCTATGTTCAAGCAGGTCGTCGGGACAATATTCGCTTTAATGAATATATATATGCATAAGTGGTTCAGAGTAAAGGGCAGCAGGCCGACGGCCATATTCGGGTTCGAATCTGAAGCCGCGCCAAAACCCATAAAAGTTGATGTATCTAATATGATCGGAAATTTCAGGAAGGGCGCTGAGCAATTTATGCCATTATGGGAGAAAATACTGCAGGATGAAAACTGTCAAAAAATAAAGGAAGTGGTAAGAATGGACGATGCTCATTTTGAACTTCCCAGTGAACTCTGGATAAAATCGCTTTTTGATTTTGCGATAGCCCATAAAGAGCAGGCAGACGGTTTAAGTACAAGCGATGTTATTGAAGCGCTTGTTCCCATATATTATGCCAAAACGGCTTCCTTCGTAAAAGAGACAATGAACCTGGATTCTCATCAGGCAGAGGAGATAATTACGAACCAGTGTTCGGTGTTTGAGAAACTTAAACCTTACCTTATGGAGCAGTGGACTGCCAGTAAATAGAGGGGGAGTCTTAACGTGAATAAGAAAATACTTATTGTTGATGATGAAAAAAATATACGGTTATTACTGACAGAAGAATTGACTGATGAGGGATATGATGTTATAGCAGCTGAAAATGGGGCTGTTGCATTACAGAAAATTAGTGAAGAAAAGCCTGACCTTATAACCCTCGATATTAAAATGCCCGGTGAAGACGGATTGTCTATACTGCGGAAAATCCGGGAAACCGACTATAATCTTCCCGTAATAATCTGTTCTGCATACAGCGTATATAAGAGTGATTTTTCAGCGGTTGCCGCTGATCATTATGTAGTAAAATCATCTAACTTTGATGAGCTTAAGAACAAGGTCAATGAAATTCTCAGTCAAGAGGATTAATCTTACCGGTTGGAAAAATGAATTACTCTTCCAGCATTACAAGTGCACACATCATTGATACCGCCCAGACAATGTCCGAGAGGTCAAGCTGGAAGTCACAGGTGGAGTCAAAGAAAAGGTCGACCCGCGGCGGAAACTCTTCATCTTCAATCCACAAAAGGATTGTAACAGGGACTCTTGGAAGTGGATAAAGCTTTATTGCCCTGTCGCCCATTCCTTCAATAGTCTCTGCTCCGTATTTCATTCCATGACTTACGAATCCATCGGGGTCCCTGGCGAATTTCTTTGCTATCATATCAAGAGGCAGTACATGTGTTCCGCTTGTAAACCTCTGGCCGCCTCTAACATCAGAGGGTTTAACAAGCACTTCTGAAAAGGGGATTTCCTTTGAGGACGCGAAATACCAAAGGACTGCCAGACGGAAAAAATCCTTGAATTTTCCCAGGAATAGATCTCCGTCAAGATGGCTGCATTCGATTTTTCTATCACAGGGGAAAACGTTGAACTCAATACCGAAGCATTTTACCGCATATGAACCAGAGGACTTATCAAATGTTGCAATGGTTCTTTTACTAACATCCGAGGAATCAAGTTCGCATATCTCATCCCATGACTTCTCTTCACCGTAAACTGTTTTAATAGGTACAATTTCCATTATTCCGCCACTTAATTCTTTTTTAAGAATAACACCAAATACAAATATTATCTATTGTAAGGAGGACACCATGGATTTCTTGAACTTATGCGATTTGCACTATATTAATGAATTAATACGTGTTTCATTGATATGTGCCAAGAATCATCATGCGACAAAAAAGTCGTATATACTCGATAATTCACTATTGTTAATAAAGATGAATTAGTCTCGATTTCATTTGTAATCCCCTCTTATCAACAGATTTGAACAATCTGAATTGAATTGATAATCCTCAATAATCTGTAGGGGCGCCTCTTGTGGGCGCCCTTTTTGTCGAATTGTGTATGGGTGGCAAAACAGGGCAGACACAAGACCTGCCCCTACAGATATGTTATAATTTCACATCTGTTGGGGACAGGTTGAATGTGAAATATAATTCTGAAAAACATCACAGGGAAGCCCTGCGTTTAAAAGGATATGATTATACGCAGCGCGGGGCATATTATGTAACAATATGCACACAAAGGAGGTCCTGTCTTTTGGGAACAATAAAGGATGGGGAAATGGTATTAAATCACGCAGGAGAAATGGTGCAAAAGATATGGAATGATCTATCAATAAAATGTCCCGAAATGGTAATTGATGAATTTATCATAATGCCGAATCATGTTCATGGGATAATATTCATTGTAGGGGCGCCTCTTGTGGGTGCCCTTTGTGTAGAATCGCGAATGGGTGGGCAAAACAGGGCAGGCACAAGACCTGCCCCTACAGCATCATTGGGGGATATTGTTGGTATATTTAAATCAATTTCAACCCATCATTATGCAATTAATGTTCATACAAACAATTGGACGTCCTTTCACGGTAAATTATGGCAGCGTAATTATTATGATCATATTATTCGTAGTGACAATGAATTGAATCGTATTCGTCAATATATCCTGAACAATACCCTGCAATGGGACAATGACGAAAATAATCCGATTATTTTTAAAGATAGGGCACCCACAAGAGACGCCCCTACATAATTGGGGATATTGCTGTAATCCTGAATTTGTAATCCCATCTGGTTTATTCATATGTAGATATTATCCTCAACATTTTCACAAGCAAAACTTTGTTCATAATTTAGATGAATCAGTAATATTACAATCTCTTCCATTTTGAAGACTTGCAGCTAAAAACTTCAAGACGAGTAGGAACACAATCGAACGATAACCCTTTGAAACCCTGAATCCTCTTTCCTTTATAGTAATAGACCTCATGAGTTTGGAGGGGGTGATGTTGTAAGTTGATTGTGTCTAACTCTTTGCTTTTAAGAGCAATTTAAGAGACATGTAGAGTCCTCTTAATCACTCAAACCTTCTCTTTACTGTACTGGAAAGTACAATATCTGAGACAGATGAAACTCAAGATATATGGAAGATTTGTCGAATAGTAATGAAGATAAACTTAGGGGAAGTTGTATGAGCAGATATATAGAAGTGAGTTGATAATCGATGATTAAAAAAATCAAAACAGGACAATTGAAAACCGGCATGTTTATCCATGACATTAATTGTGCTTGGTTTGACCACCCTTTTGTCGGTAGCAGGGTAAAAGTTAAA
>PIVU01000064.1 GCA_003354025.1 Nitrospirota bacterium | reverse complement strand
TAAAGCTTCACTGACTTTTATCCCGCCTTCCATAACGTCTTCGGCATTGCCAGATAAAACAGAAGAGCTGTGTATATTCTGTTCAGAAGTATTAAATAGGTCGTGAGAGAGTTTAATAAGAGAGTCTTTATGATGCTCTTCAGCGGTTGCTAAATTGTTAAGTAAGCTCGATGTCTCATCGTCATTGATATGCGAAGCGGCAGCAATGTAAAATTTCCCGGAACCGTCCTCCAGTTTCCATGCAAGAGCTATAAGCTCTTGTGGTGTAGCAGAATCAGGAAAATATGCCATGCCCGATTCAGGCACCCCCGAGGCGGTCAGGCCGTTCCACGCATGCATTCCGCCCGACATATTGATAACATTACTGAACCCTGAATCAGTCAGCATCGAAGCAGCAGCACGGCTGCGGACACCGGCAGCTCAATATGCTATAGTCGGTTTTTCATGGTCAAGGTCTTTAGCATGTTCTTTAATAGTGTCCAGCGGTATCAGCCGGGCACCGGGAATATGCCCCATTTCATACTCCACAGGCAAACGTACGTCGATGAGGTTATAGTCCTCCGGGTTCTTATCCTTTAATAATGCTCTGATCTCCTCAGTGTTCATGGATGTCACGGGTTTGAAATAGTCTTTTATTGCCATGGGTCTCCTTTATGAGCGAATACACATCGATGTTATTAATTGATCGGAAAAAAAAATCAAAAGAATATATCATTATATAATAATTTTGAAACTGAGGGTCAACTTACAATAGACAGGCTGCCATGATTACCGATGAGTTAAAAAATAAGATACTTGATTTCCGTAAGAAAAGGGACTGGGAGAAATATCACAAGCCCAAAGACCTTGCAGTTTCTATTGTTCTTGAAGCATCAGAGCTTCTCGAAAACTTTCAATGGAAGACTGATGAAGAAGTGACAAATATGTTGAAAGGGAAATCGAAGACCGCTGTGGTAGAAGAGATTGCGGACATCGCCATTTATCTGACCTACCTTAGTCATGACCTCGGAATTGATCTGGAGCAGGCAATGTCGGCAAAGCTCAAAAAAAACAAAAAGAAGTATCCTGCCGATAAGGTAAAGGGAAGTGCCAAAAAGTATAACCAGTATTAAGTATAGTATGTTCTAACCGCTGAAAATTATTTTTAAAGTTTTTCCAGTTGTTTGATTACAGCCTTCATTAAGGAAGCACTGTGACCTAATTGAATATAAACTTCCTCTTTCGTCATATTCCGCTGTTCCTTTTTCAGCCTATTCCCAAGCGTCCGTGCCTGGTTAGCCAGTCTTGCAGTTTCTTTTGCAACAGCATATTCCAGGTTTTTATGTTGAAGATCAATCCTATACATGTGACTGGCAATGCTTCCAATATTACCTAACACTTCTCGATTTACGATTCCGTCATTGATGAGATGACGGGTATTATTGAAATTGTCATTAGGCATATTATGAAGCGGTTGCGACAGATCGCCTACGTAATGGACAAAATAAGCAAGATGTAAATGGGCATAATTGCCGGTGCGGTAGTGTTTGATGTATTCTCTTAATGAGGCTATGATTGCCCCGTACATGTGTCCCTTTTTGTCTTTTGGGTTATTGTATCTTTCTGCCTGCTCTATAACTGATTCAGGAGTGATAGTAATATCTCCGGGATTATTATAATAATGATTATTCCCCTCGATACTCCCGGCTTTTACCCTTGCAACATCCGGTGCAGCAGCGTTATACCATCTGTCATACCCTGCGGCCTTTGCTGCAGCAATATGTGTTTTGTCAAACCAGCAGTAAGCCGTCCGGCCTGACATGAGAATTAAAAGAAGGAGAAAAAAGACTACATGGTTTCTATTTATCCAAGTCATAATATGGGGCAGGATAGTATAATTAATAAAAGGTTTAGCTTATTTAAATTCGATGATTTTGCACCCGATGCTGTACTTGTCTGATGCCAGTTCGACTCGAATAACCTCAACAGTCGCTTTCATTGGTTCAAATTGGCTGTTATTCGAGTCTATCGTTACCTCAAGAACTTGCCCCTTCGTAATGGCATTTTCGGTCTCAAGGAAGAGTCCCGTATGACTTAAATCCTTGCACTTGCCGGTATATGACTGAGTTTCTCCCTGTATGTTATAGGTTAGGTCAGCATTTACCGCCATGCGGTAAAAGTCCCTTTTTTCATTATGGTCCGGCCCTAGCTTTATAATGGCGTCCTCCTGCATACAAGGTGTTATTTGAGGGTTGTTTTATATATTAACAAAACCGCAATAGATGCGCCAGCACACATGTTGTGCAGACAATTCGAGTGGTGCAGGTCAGCAGTCCACGCATATAATAATGACAGGTGCTCAATCCGGGTTTATTCAAATCTAATGATGTAATATTATAATTATGATGAATCAGCAGGAAGATTGTAACAATACTCTCGTAATCGGGGTGATATCCGACACCCACGGACTCTTGAGGCCGGAAGCCTATGATACACTTCAAGACTCTGACCTGATTATTCATGCCGGGGATGTAGGCGATGATCCTCTCATACTGCAGCAGCTGGAGAACATTGCTCCTGTTGTAGCGGTCAGGGGAAATATGGATGGAGGCTGGGCATATAAGCTCAGCAAAACCGAAATTATTGAGAAGTGTGATAATTTGATATATGTGATTCATGACATGTCAATGATGGATCTTGATCCGTCAGCAGCTGAAGTCAGTATCGTTGTCAGCGGCCACACTCACAGGCCGTCCATTAGCAGGCACAAGGGAGTTCTTTATGTTAATCCAGGCAGTGCAGGTCCCCGTCGATCTTCTCTGCCTGTGTCAGTTTCGCTGCTGCATGTGAATCAAAAGACTATTGATGCAAAGATAATAGAGTTAGAAATTTAACCTGGCGGCCCTCTCCTTTCCGTTTATAATTATTATCAGTTTAACGGCACAGCTGATGATATCAAAGAACCTGCGAAACCTGCAGAAATTCCCCACTTATTGAGCAGTGATCAAGCATGACTGATGTGTAAATAATGGCTACAGGCCAGCTTATAAAGAAAGTCACTCAAAAAATCATTAGCAGTTCAGGCGAGCTAACTGACAGACCTATAGCACCGTGCAGCTACACACTTCTGTGATCCCTCGACTGTGCCACTTTTTTTTGAATTTCCTGCCCCCAAATTTTCAGTAAGCAACTATCTTCTGTAACGCATTGGATTATAGTGCTAATTAGGCGTTAAGTAGTTCCCTCACTTCCTTGGCATGGTATTTGAAGATAACTACTACACAGAATCATTACAAAGTGCACGAGTTGTTTAAGCAAGAACAAATATAAGTGGAAAATTATTTAACAGATATTATTTCAGATATTCAGTCTTATAAATGAATAGGGGGGAAGTGATGAAGAAAAAAAGAGCGTACACATTTTTGTTTGGCCTCGTTCTAATAATAGGGTTAACGGTTCCGGCATTTGCTGCAGGACCAATAGAACTTTTACAGGATGAAGGAGAGATTAACAAGCTGAAATTTGTCACCTATCAGAATTTTACTGATAGCGACAAAAATGGTTTAGATGAGGGTGACTGGTTTGAAGGAATCTTCAAAGCCCAGAGCATCTCAAATATTTCCGGCACCAAGGAGTTAACGGCTCAACTGAGTGATGTAGAGCTTACAGGGCACTTTAAATTTAGCGTGGCGGGTGTGTCTGCAGGGCATGCAGATCTTGTTTTAGGGGCTACGGATTTTATGAGATTTTATGCCGGGACTGGTACTGACATGAACTGGGATCCTGCAGCCGATGACGCAATTACCAGGGCAACCGATGGAAAATCCTGGCTTTCGATAGAGCCCCCGGCGTTTTTTGAAGGTGTCTCTGATTCATTCTCAACTTCATATAGCTTCACAGAGTCGTGGGCTAATGTTTCGTTGAACAATACCGGTTACACAATTCTTCCTCAAATATATCCTACTATTTTTGATCCAATATATCCCGGACATATTAATATGGGGACTGTTCATACTGATCATCCATCAGATGTTTATTTTCAAAGCCTTGCTTCCGGTTCTAATATCTTGCCTAAGTGGAACATAAGGAGTGAAGACATAATGTACATGGCAGTTGCTCCTGAACCGCTCAGTTCAATGCTCTTTTTGGCGGGGAGTACGGTCTTAGGTTTTCGAGTTTACCGTAGGAGAAAAGTGTAACTCAATATAATTAAGATGTGATTATAAAGGGCCTGATTCAGTCAGGCCCTTTTTTTGTGTTTATGCTTGTTGGTTAATTTATTCAAGAGCATAAAATGCCTTGCCCTGTAATGGGTTTGCAAAGGTAGATAATTATTTACTTGCCAGTTGCCGTTTCTCTGATACAATTCCTGTATGGAGTTGCCCAAAAGACCACTAGGGAAAACAGGAGAGTCGGTGACGATTTTCGGGATTGGAGGAGAGGGGCTTCTCAGGACATTTGATCACGATAATGAGACATATGAACTGATTAACAGGGCAATTGATCTTGGGGTTAATTATTTTGAGACAGGCAGATCCTATGCAGGGTCTGAAGGATACTATGGCAATGCACTGAGAGAAAGAAGAGACAGCATTTTTCTCGCCGGTAAATCACATGCAAGGACAAAGGGTGAAGCAGAAAATCACCTCCATACGACGCTGGGTCATTTAAAAACAGGCCACCTGGATTTGTGGCAGATTCACGATGTAAGGACCAGTAAAGATGTTAAGGAAATATTTGGTCCCGGAGGAGCAGTCGAAGCATTCATTGAAGCAAAAGAAAAGGGAGACGCACGATTTATAGGTGTGACCGGGCATCATGACCCGGCCATTATTAAAAAATGTCTTGAACTATTTGAATTTGACACAGTGCTTATTCCTATTAATCCGGCTGAGGCGCATCATAGAAGTTTTATGAGAGAAGTTGTTCCGCATGCTGTAAATAAGAATATTGGAATAATCGGCATGAAAGTTTATGCAAGGGGGTTTGTCACAAAAATTCCTGATGTGCAGCCTTTGGATAACTACTTACGCTATGCTCTTTCACATCGTATATCAACTGCTATTATCGGCTGTGATACAGTGTCCCAGCTTGAAGAAAATGTTAAATATGCAGCAGGCTATTACCCCATGACTGAAGAGGAAATGCAGCGGCTTGAAAGAATAGTATCGCCATATGCAAAAGAACTGATGTATTACAAATCATGAGTTCTGAGTATGCCTTCAATGAAGTGATTTGAGAAGTCCCTTATATACTGACGGGGTATCAATTATCTCAAGCCCCATGCTGTTTGTGAAGCCATGAGGAGGTGTAAGGTATGACCATTTCACTTTGCAGTGCAGCTTCTGAATTTCCCCTGAAGGAAAACTGAACTTTAAATCCACCAGCGTATCGCATGAAAATGCTCTTGCATTTTTAGACGGTGCAGTGACAATATAAGCGCCCTCCTCAGACAGGTTTTCAATTGAGCTTGCATAGCGGGTTCCTTCAATAGTGAGTTCTGCAGGCAGGTTAAGAATAACTCTGTCAGAGCGGCGGATGTTCATGCTTTTTATTTTACCATAATAATTTTACTGATTATTGTGATCTGACTCTGACATGTGTATAAATTGGCAGAAGGTAAAAGGGGGTGAAGGGGAGGACAAAGCGAGTTTGCCGCTCCCCTTCGAAGGGGACATGAAGTGTACCATGCTCATCGGCATGGTACTATGGGTCTTTGTAACTTTGAATTATATTTGTCCTATTTCATACCTCAAATTCCTATAGTCTGATATCAATGCTACCTTAAAAAATTTCTTTGTCAATACCTTTAATAATTTTTATTTTCTATCTCAATCAACTGCAATTTAAATACATTACTAAATGTAAATATATGATCTATATCATAGGATACAATTAATTTGCCGATAAAATTTAATGCCTTTTAAAAAGCGGGAAGAACGGAATTATAACTGTTAATTCTTAGTTGTCAATAGAAGTTTGTGAAGTAGTGTGGTGCTCTCAGGAGTTTACAAATTCTCGCTAATAATATTGTAGTACATGTCCCTCTGGACCGGTTGAAATCCGCCGCCACGGACAGCCTGGATAATATCATTCACAGCAGCAATGTATTTTACGCCTGCAGCAGCGACAACATTTTCCTCAAGCATTGTTGAACCGAAGTCATTGGCGCCGAAGCGTAAGGCAACCTGTGCCATTTTCAATCCCTGAGTAACCCATGACGCCTGTACGTTCGGAATGTTATCGAGATAGACTCTGGACAGGGCCAGCACACGCAGGTACTCAACTCCCGTTGCAGGAGTCTGAATTTTGAATTTTGAATTTTGAAATAACTCTGTATTCCCGGGCTGAAAACTCCAGGGGATAAATGCGGTGAAACCCTCTGTTTTGTCCTGAAGTCTCCGGATTGCATCAAGGTGCTCAATTATATCTTCCGGGCCCTCAACGCTTCCGAACATCATGGTCGCAGTTGTTTTCATTCCGATTTTATGCGCTTCTTCCATGACCTTTAGCCACTGCTTGGACATGATTTTTTTTGGACTTACTTTTTTTCTGACCCTGTCAGACAAAATTTCAGCGCCTCCGCCCGGGATGGAGTTAAGGCCCGCTTCCTGCAGTGTTAGCAGCGTATCTGAAATGGAGAGTCCCGATGTCTTTGATATGTAAGTAATTTCGGGAGGAGAAAACCCATGGACATGAATTGGGAACTTAGCCTTGATGGACTTAAGAAGATCTACATAATAATCCAGCCCTAGGTCAGGATGGAGTCCCCCCTGCATCAATATCTGTGTGCCGCCGTGTTTGATTGTTTCCCGTATCTTGTTGAATAATTTTCTTTTGCTTAACACATACGCATCGGAGGCATCTGCATTTCTGTAAAAAGCACAAAATTTACATTTGTTGATACAGACATTTGTATAGTTAATGTTGCGGTCGATAATGAAGCTGACTTTGTTGTGAGGATGCAGCGCTTTTCTCATGCCGTCGGCCATGGAGCCGAGGCCAAGGAGGTCAGCGTTTTTTAGAAGGTCAAGACCCTCTTTTTTTGTTATGCGCGCTGAGTATGATTTCTTCTTCTTTTGGGTTGTCATTTAGTTAATGCCTGATAAAAAGAATCTCGTTCCACAGGAACCTTGCCGGCTTTTTCAATAAGGTTGATCAATTCACTTTTAGTCATTGCGCTTCCTGAAAGTGCACCGGCCGATTTGGTGATTTTTTCCTCTACAATCGTTCCGTCAAGATCATCTGCTCCAAAGCACAATGCCAGTTGTGCGATTTTTGCACCGAGCATAATCCAGTAGGCTTTAATGTGAGGGAAGTTGTCGAGGAATAATCTTGATATCGCTATTGTCTTAAGGTCATCAATTCCTGATGTATATTGAGCGTTATCAATATTCGTATTTTTCGGATGAAATGCCAGGGGGATAAAAGCCTGAAACCCGCCTGTTTTGTCCTGCAGGTTCCGGAGCTTCAGCATATGTTCCACTCTATGCTTATATTTTTCAAGGTGACCATAGAGCATTGTTGCATTTGTTTTAATTCCAACACTGTGAGCTGTCTCCATTACTTTAAGCCATTTACCGGCATTGATTTTTTCAGGGCAAATTTTGTTTCTGACACGCGCGTTAAATATCTCTGCCCCGCCGCCTGGCATTGACTCAAGACCGGCGTTCTTTAATGCAGTAAGAGTGTTCTTTAAGGACAGGCCGCTTATCTTTGCAAAGTAATCGATCTCAACTGCAGTGAATGCTTTAATATGTAGAGAGGGAAAGTGCTCTTTAATTTTTTGTAGAATTTCCACATAGTGGTCCAGCCCCCAGTCAGGATGCAGCCCGCCGACAATGTGAACTTCGGAAAATCCCTCAGTGCCTTTGTGCCGGAGTTTAGCCGTACCGGCTGTTTTTGTGCCTTTCCTTTGACCAACTTGACCCTTCAGCTTCTTTACAATGTCCTTTATGCTCATCTCATAAGCGCCCTTGTCTCCTCTGGATTTGCTGAAGGCGCAGAACTTGCATCGGTTTACGCAGATGTTGGTGGGGTTAATATGATGGTTTTGCACAAAGTAGGCATTGTTGCCGTTCAGTTTTTGTGCAACATGGTTTGCCAGCCTGCCCAAAGTGAAAATGTCACTGCTTTCAAAACAGGCAAGGGCATCTTCCGATGTCAGTCTCTTTCCTGACAGAATTTTCTTTTCGATTTTCTTTAACGGCATGGTCTAGTATACAAAATTTGAAATTTGTTTCAAAATCAATATCTCTGGTCCTGCCGGTGATAGGCAGGTTTTGTCTAACTTTATGAAATTTAAAAGTAATTCAGTGATCTCAGGGATTCAGCACTTAAGATGGCTTACCAAAGTGTCGATATAAATATTGAAACATATTAGTGATTCTGGCGAAAGGGGGAAGTATGAGTGGTTCAGTTGGAAAATGTAATATATGCAAGGACGTATATACGGCAACAAGTATAGAAATTGAGACTGACCTTGCCATATTTGTTTGCGCGGATTGTATTGAAACAGCAAAAGACAATTTTATCTGGTTATGCATAACCTGTGGTAAAGCCTATATAAAACCTAAGGAGCTGGTTATTAATAAAGTAAAGGACCCTGAGTTAAAGAAGGCATATATGCTTTGTCAGGATATGCAGCTTATTCAGGGAATAGAATGTATAGCATGCCATCCGGAACGGGTTGTTGAATATATGGAAATGCAGTGTGCAGGAACAGAGTGTTAATGTATGGTTCCGGAATAGAATTAAAACTGTATATATCTTAGTTAAAGGTTTATCAAATCGCCCTTCCTGGGAATGTATTTTCTAACATCATATAAAGCCGATTTCCCCTCCAATTGGTAAAGCTCATTATTTCATTGACAATAAGTAACTACTGTGGTAGTTAATAGTGTGTGAAGGTTGCTATATCTAAGTTTACCCAGCTTGGTCTATCGGAGAATGAGGCCAAAGCATATATAACTCTCCTGAAGGAAAATCCCCTGACGGCTTACGAAGTTGCAAAAAGTGCGGCTATTCCTACATCAAAAATCTATGAAGTTGTTAGAAAACTGGAAAGCAGGCAGATGGTCCAGGCTATCCACGGAGAGGGATCAAAGTTGTTCGTCCCGATAGCACTCAATGATTTTGTCCAGAATTACAAGTCATTGATAGATAATGGGCTGAATACGATAAAGGACGAATTAAAAGGCATAAAAGTCGGCATGGATACAAGCTACACATGGCATGTTAAGGAGTACGAAAGTTTGCTTCTAAAGGTGGAAAGAATGCTGAAAACAGCTGACAGCACAGTTCTGCTTTCAATTTGGCCTGCTGAATTCAGTCTTTTGTTCGAATCTCTTTGCCGGGCCGAAGAAAGAGGGGTAAACATTGCAATAATTCACTATGGCATAGCCAATATGAAGGTTGGCCAAATATATCTCCATCCTATTGAAGATACAATATTTGAAAGAAGATCTGACCGGGGATTTGCCCTGATAGTAGACTCAAAGGAAGCTCTGACAGGGAAAGTTGCAGGCTCAGCGACGGAGGCCATATGGAGTATGAATGAAGGGTTTGTAATGATGGCGGAAGACTATCTTCGGCATGACATCTATTTCATTAAAACAGCAAGACGGTTCGCCCCGATTCTCCAGGAGAGGTTTGGAAAGAGATATGAAAAACTTATGGATATCTATTCTGACGATGAGATGCCTCGTTCGTGACATACTGCATCTGCGGAAAAAAAATCAGTTTTAAAGGTATTGCTTAAGTAGTTTACTCCAGTTTCTCCTTGTTAATTTTGGCTGTCTTGGTTATAATTTTTATCCGTTATAAGATTGAGAGGTTAATATGAAAAAAATTACTGTAGTAGGCGCAGGAAATGTTGGCGCCACCACGGCTCAGCTTATTGCTGAGAAGAATCTTGCCGATGTAGTCCTTATTGATATTGCTGAGGGAATTCCACAGGGGAAAGCGCTGGATATGCTTGAAGCCTGCCCTCTCTGGCAGTCTGATTCCAGCGTTACCGGAACAAATGATTATGCCGACACTGCCGGTTCTGACATTGTTGTCATTACCGCGGGCCTGGCCAGAAAGCCCGGAATGAGCCGGGATGATCTCCTTATGGCAAACGCAAAAATCGTTAAAGCTGTGGCGGAGAGCATTGCAGCCACATCTCCTGATGCAATAATAATTGTTGTGTCTAATCCTATGGATGCAATGGCCCATGTTGCCAAAATTGCATCTGGATTCCCTTCTAAAAGGGTAATCGGAATGGGCGGCGTTCTGGACTCATCTCGGATGAGAACATTTATAGCCCTCGAGGCAAAAGCCCACCCCAAAGATGTTAAGGCAATGGTGCTTGGCGGCCACGGGGACCTCATGGTGCCGATGGCCAGCCTTACAACTGTCGGCGATAAATGCATTGCCGATGTTCTTCCTGCTGATAAAGTAGAGCAGATTATTGAAAGAACGAAAACCGGAGGCGCAGAGATCGTAAGTCACTTAAAGACAGGTAGTGCTTACTATGCTCCTGCAGCTTCGACGGTTGAAATGATAGAGAATATTCTTGGAAGGAAAAGTGAAATCCTGCCATGCTCTGTGCACCTGAACGGTGAATATGGAATCAGCGGTGTGTATGTCGGAGTTCCTGTTAAGCTGGGAGCTTCAGGGCTTGAGGAGATCATTGTACATAAGCTGTCTGACAGTGAACAGCAGGCCCTCAATAAGTCAGCTGAAGCTGTCGAGGGGCTGATTAAAAAAATTCAAAATTAATACATGGTCCTGCCAGCATGCTAGGTTGATGTTATAAATCCTGTAACAAATATATAGGATGATAACGGGATAAGGATATCATGAGAGGAGAAGTTCTATGAGTGACACTAAACGTGAAGAAACCCTGGTGCTGATTAAGCCCGATGCATTAAAAAACTCATTGACGGGATATGTGCTTTCCCAGCTTGCTGAATTCCATACAGGTCTTCGTTTTGCTGCTACTAAAATCGTTCGTGTTGACAAAATGCTTGCTGAAGAGCACTATGAGGAGCACCGTGGAAAAATATTCTTCCCATCCCTTCTTGAATATATAACTGGTATGCTCCATTACCCCGGTGAACCCTGGAGGCAGAGAGTCATTGCCATTGTATATCAGGGTGAGAACGCGATTAAACTTATCCGGGAGATCGCAGGCCCTACAAACCCTCACGTTGCAAGAGATGAAAAGCCCGGGTGTATTCGTGCAATGGGTACGGTTGTGCCTCTTAAGGATGATGACGGAAATGTAGTAGGCGAGCGTATGGACAACCTTATCCATGCTTCTGCTAATGAAGCTGACGCTGACAGAGAAATTAAGCTCTGGTTTACACCGAATGATATCCCCCCTTCAATGCGCTCATATGAAACTGAAAAAAATGAGGATTTTTACTATCTAATGGACAATAAACTGTATACCGAGCATAAGGCAGGCAGTACATGTTTTCTTGCTCCAGGCAATATCGCATGGAAGTCTGACCTTGAGGCACTGCGTCTGATAGCCCAGGGCAATGAAGCAGCCTGTTCTTTTGAAGCAGTTGTTGCAAAGTATCTTATTAATGAGTAACAGGAGATATAAGGCCCTGTTTTTATTATATGCTGACTATTTAGAAATTAATTGGAAAACCGTATAATAAATATTGCTTTTTCCAAATAAAATATGTCATAGTAGACGTGCATTTAGGAGCTTTTAAAGATATTAAGCCGCAAATGTTTTAGTGGTTGCGGCTTTTTTTAATTTAATAACATATAGTTAAGGAAAAAAATTGGAAGTTAAAGTTGTCGGACAGAATGTCGAAAGAGCCCTCAAACTTCTCAAGCGTGAAGCTGAGAAAGAAGGACTTTTCAGGGAATTAAAGAAAAGGCGTTATTATGAAAAGCCCTCTGTGAAAAGAAAAAACAAACAGAGGGAGGCTGCAAAAAAGAGAGCCAAAACGGCCAGATTTAAAGGGTCGTACGGACAAAAAAGAAGGCCTGCCAGTTAGTTCCGGAGCATTACGTGCAGCATTGATTCCAGAACTTCCTCACTTTTCGAGTCGAATCGAATAATCCGCTAAAAAAGATATAAGAAACAGCAGATATTCCTATACCTGCGTCTTCCGCTATGAGCCTCGGGCTATTAACGGAGTGCTGGTAATGAATCAGCTATTTAAATATCTACCTATACAATTCACTATTAGAAAAAGGAACAGCAATGAACAAGAGATTTTATAACTTTGGTTTATCTGATGAAGTACTGAACGCGCTTTCCGATATGGGCTTTGAAGAGCCGACTCCAATTCAGGAAATTTCAATTCCACCGGCCATGGAAGGGCATGATATTATCGGGAGGGCCCAGACAGGCACCGGGAAGACGGCAGCTTTCGGAGTGCCTATTGTTGAGAAAGCAGTACGGGGTAACGCTCCCTATGCGATGGTACTTGCTCCTACCCGTGAGCTTGCTGTCCAGGTGGCGGGAGAGTTGAACAATATAGGAAAGAACAAGGGCACTCTTGCACTGCCGGTATACGGCGGACAATCTATTGACAGACAGATTAGGTCGCTTCAAAAGGGCGTAGATATTGTTGTGGGTACTCCTGGAAGGGTCCTGGACCACATCAGAAGAAGAACTTTGAACCTGAGAAGCATCGGCATGCTTGTGCTTGATGAGGCTGATGAGATGCTTAACATGGGTTTCATAGAAGATATTGAAAGCATTCTGAAAGAAACACCTTCAGACAGGCAGACAATGCTGTTTTCAGCTACCATGCCTGCGGAAATTTTACGTATTGCAACGGGATATATGAATGATCCGAAAGAGGTTGCTGTTGATCCGGAAAACATGGTTGTGCCGAAAATAGAGCAGGTATTTTATGAAATCCGGGAAAATGATAAATTAAAGGCCCTTACCCGTTTGCTTGATGTTGAAGACCCCACCCTTACCCTCGTATTTTGTCATACAAAGAGGGACGTTGATGAAGTTCACGCAAAACTGCAGCAAAGGGGTTACTACTCCGGAGCAATTCACGGCGACTTTACACAGGCCCACCGGGACGATGTAATGGCGAAATTTAAAAAGGGTGATGTTGATATTCTCATTGCCACCGATGTTGCTGCGAGGGGGCTGGACATTCCTGATGTATCTCATGTTATAAATTACAGCATTCCCCAGCATCCAGACAGCTATATTCACAGGATCGGCAGGACCGCAAGGGCCGGGAAGTCGGGCATAGCGATTACTCTGGTGACTCACAGAGAATACAGAATGCTTAAGATGATAGAACGGTCGGCCAACACAAGGATTAAAAAAGCGAAGCTGCCGACACGTGAGGAAGTGATAAGGGCCAGGGAGCAGGAAGTGCTTAGTGAAGTTGAGTATATGCTTGAGAGCGATAAGCCGGCAGAGTACCGTGACCTTGTGCAGGAGCTTTCTGAAAAGTATTCAATTGAGGATATTGCAGCCGCGGCAATGGGTATTATATGCTCTGATATAGAAGTCGAAGAAATTGAAGAGATCAGGTCTCCCGAGGTTTCGTCAAGCAATGGATTTGCAAGACTGTTCATGACAGTTGGCCGAAATGATTTGGTCAAGGTGTCGGATATTGTTAAATCAATTGAGGATGGTGCGGATGTCCCCGGGAAAAAAATCGGACGTATATCATTATTTGATAAATTCTGTTTCGTTGATGTTCCGTCGGCATATGCGGAGAGAATTATATATGCCGTAGACAAAACAGAAGTGAATGGTAAGAGAATCAGGGTCCAGCCTGCGAGGGCAAGGAAAGCAGCACCGGCTGAAAAGGCCTACAGATAATAATATGAACGGGCAGGAATTAAACCTGCCTCTACCTGAATAGTGGCCCGTACTGTTCGGGCCGTCTGTCTTTCAGAAGGTCATTGTATGGATTCAGGGCTTTATCTCTGGACAACTCCGGGTCAATGTCCATCACCATCAATGAATCACTATCTTCAGATGCTCTTGCCAGGATTTCCCCCTTTGGCGATACGATTACACTGTTGCCGATGAAAGTAAGAGATGAATTGTCTTTTCTGGATTCAGTACCTGTTCTGTTTGCTGTAACAGCATATACATGATTTTCAAGGCATCTTACAGGCATTGAATCAGGGCAAAAGGGAAGTACAAGATTTGACGGATGGGCAACTACATCCGCTCCAAGTAAAGCGAGTGTCCTCATGGACTCCGGGAAGAACCAGTCAAAGCATATCATGATCCCTATGCGTCCGATATCTGTATCCCAGACTTTGAAGCCGGTGTCTCCAGGGGTGAAGTAGAGGTTCTCCTCAAAAAAAAGATGGGTTTTACGGTAGCTGCCGATGAAGCCTCCCGGCCCGGTGAGCACTGCGGAATTATAAAATTTATCGCCGCTCTTTTCGGGCAGGCCCGCTACAATATAAATTCCCTTTTCACGCGAAAATTTTGACAGTATGTTTGTAGTATGACCGTCAGGTATGGTTTCAGAGAGGTTTGCCACTTCTTCATGAGAAGCATACTGGTAGCCCGTTGCAAAAAATTCCGGGAGCACAAGCAAGTCCAGATATACATCTCCTGCTGCTTTAAGGACTGTACTGATATTCTGTTCCTTTTTCCCGAACAAAGGATTGAATTGAAAAAAACCGGTTTTCATGAAAATTAAGATACCATCAAATACATGCAATTGTCTAATTGCCCTGATGGGGCGCGGCTCATCTCCCCTGTGTTATGTTAATATATTTGCCTATGTCTATCGTGTATGTCAGAAGCGCTGAATACAATTATCAAACACTGCGGCCTGTTGTGTTTGAATTGCTGAATTCATCGGGAGGTGATCAGATCTGCAAGGACTCCCGGGTTGTAATTAAGCCAAACCTTCTTGCCCCGGCTTCTCCTGAAAAAGCGATTGTTACACATCCTCTTATAGTAAAAGCTGTGGCCGAATATGTACTGGAAAAAGGGGCAAAGCCCTGTATATCTGATAGCCCGGCCCTTGGATCTTTTGAAAAAATATTAAAGGAAAGCGGAATAAAAAAAGCGCTTGAAGGTTTTGATATCGAATATGCTCCATTTAAAGAAAGTAAGGTTATTGATGTTGGCGAGCCATTTAAAAAAATTGAAGTTGCAGCCGATGCCGTTAATGCGGACATCCTTATTAACCTGCCGAAGTTAAAAACACATGCGCATATGCTCCTGACTCTTGGTATTAAAAATCTGTTCGGGTGTATTGTCGGAATGAAGAAACCGGAATGGCATCTCAGAACAGGAGTGGACCGGGAGATGTTTGCCAAACTTCTGGTGAAAATATATCAGGCGGTTAAACCTGATATCACTATTCTTGATGGCATTCTCTCAATGGAAGGCCAGGGGCCCGGTAAGGCAGGCACTCCCAGGGAAGTTGGAGTTCTGATGGCAAGCAGGAATGCCCTGTCGCTTGATATGACAGTATGCAAAATGCTAGGCATTGCTCCTGACAGGGTTTTGACAAACAAAATTGCAATTGAAGAGGGGATGGCTGGTGCCGACCCTGATATTGACGGAGAACTGCCGGAAATTAAGGCCTTCAGGCTGCCAGAAATAACCCCTGTGGTTTTCGGTCCCAAAAGAATACATGGATTACTGCGAAGGCACCTTGTTCAGCGGCCGGAGTGCAATGATAAAATCTGCAAATTATGCGGTGAATGCTGGAAATACTGCCCGGCACAAGCAATAGAACATGATAATAAAAAGATTCGTTTTGATTATGACAAATGCATCAGATGCTACTGTTGTATAGAGGTATGTCCCCATGGTGCTCTGAAATCGAAAGAGACGGTAACCGGAAAAATTGCCCGCAATGTATTAAAACTTAAATGAGCAGAAGTTGACTCTCTACTGCATCAATACAGCCAAATCCGAAACAGCCTGTTAACGTAGATCACCCTTCACATTTAAAAAGGTATTTCATCCTGAATTGCTACCATATTTATAATCGGAATTACAGGAGCGCTGCTTCCGAGCAGTGTATTTGCAAGAGATTGCGAGGCACTTCTGTATTTCAGAGAAACATCAATCCTGAGAGGGGATACAGCAGTGTCCGGAATAATAAAGGCATATTTTTCCAGTACATACCCTTTGGGAGGAATTCTGTAATCGAATAGCACTCTGTCAGCAATGGCAGGATTCATGACCGGTTCTCCCTTTGCATTCCCCAGTTGAGTGAAATATATTACAGCGTTACTGTCAATATCTCCCTGTTCATTCAAACCGCCTGATCGGAGTAGCAGTTTGCCCTTCGCATCTGTAACTTTAATATCAAGCCACATTTGCCGTACCTCTGTTATGCCCGTGGGCAGATAATGGCCGGCTCCGGTGTTTAATACCTTCACCTGTAAATGGGACAGTGAATTTTTCATGTATAGACCGGTTTTGATAAGCTCGAGGTCTGCAGCATTTTGAAGACGTTCAATAGCCATCTTTGAGTGTTTTTCGCTGCCCAGCAGTTTTGTAACAACAGCATTGCCTCCAACAAAATAGTGAG
>PIVU01000268.1 GCA_003354025.1 Nitrospirota bacterium | reverse complement strand
TCCTCAGGCGCATTGTCAATTGAGTCAAACGACCTGAAGTCAGCTCCGCCTTTCATTCCAAGATACTTTGTTATTGCTGCGGTCAAAGTCGTCTTGCCATGGTCAACGTGTCCGACTGTACCTATGTTTACATGCGGCTTTGTTCTCTCAAATTTTGCCTTAGCCATCTTTGCCTCCTTATATTAATGTTATACGTTATAAATAATAAGTCGTTTTTGTGAACATTCACATCATTTAATAAACGTACAACTTATAATCTGTACCATATAACATTCATGGAGCCCATGACCGGGATTGAACCGGTGACCTCATCCTTACCAAGGATGTACTCTGCCAACTGAGCTACATGGGCATTTTCAAAGCTTTCAGCGGTCAGCTTCAGTAAAAAAAGTCTAAAACCTGGCAGTTGATCGCTGCCTTTAATGGAGCGGGAGACGGGGCTCGAACCCGCGACCCTCAGCTTGGAAGGCTGACGCTCTACCACTGAGCTACTCCCGCATTTAAAAGTAATAAGTGAGAAGAGTGAAGCAAAGAAAAAACTTCTTCTCTGATTCTTAACCTTATTTCTTCTGCTTTTACTTCCAACTTCTTACTTATTACTTCCAAAAAATGGTGGAGAGGGGAGGATTCGAACCTCCGTAGGCGGAGCCAACGGGTTTACAGCCCGTCCCCTTTGGCCACTCGGGTACCTCTCCTATAAAGCTGCAAGCTGTTTGAACATTTGGCCAAATACTTAATGGTCGCTCATAGCTAGAACTGATAAATGGAGCCGGCGAGAGGATTTGAACCCCCGACATGCTGATTACAAATCAGCTGCTCTACCAACTGAGCTACGCCGGCACTTAGTAAAATAAACGCAAAAATACTCTACAGTAAGTAGAGTTATTTTGCAAAAATAACTTTTGTTTGATCAAATAATATCAATAATCAATCAATACCGAATAGATAATATAATAAATATTATCAGATTTGATCAACCAGTAATCTTAACATTATTAAATATCTTTTACAATATCCTGATTTGCTATCTGAAAAACCGGTAAAAAGGATAATAAATTCAGGTTTGTATGATTGCCGGAATGATTGGTTTCTCCTTATATATCATATAGTTTAAAATCCTGCAAGTCCTGTATGTATATTAAAACTATCATAACTGGCTGAGCTGTCAAGTTTTTTATTGATATGAATGGGGGAACTGGTATTGAATCAGGAGAAAATAAAGTATTCAGGTCAGGTTACTCTGATTTTTGCTTTTGGATCATCAGCGTATACAGAGTTTTGCAATAATTCGCCAATATGTCGTTAGGGTCGTTGGAGAGAGCTGTCTCAATATAATACAGCGTCTGATCGGTTGCTACTCCTTTAAGCAGTAATGCGAGTGCAGTATTCGTGTAAAAGCCTTGCACATCCTTTTCTATGCCCCTTAGGCCTTCAACTATAATTTGATCAAAGACCACTTTCTTCGACTTATTGAACTTATTGATAATTTCCTTGTACTTCTCTATGTCTTTGATAAATATCATGGCATTGCCGTCTGCATAAATTAATTTCCAGTCATCTTCCTGAATGAGTCTGAGAATAATTGTATATATATTGCCTGAAAACATATTCATGCCTTCGTATACAATTATTTCAGCTTTCATTTCTTCCAGCATATTTCTCCATTGTTCACGCCCTGTCAGGATATCATTGTCCTGGGCGCCTTTATTCACAGTAATGGTCCCAATGCCTTTCGGAATAAGCTTGTTTATTTCCGCCAGGCGGGTGGTTGCTGAATCGAATTCACCCTCAAGTCTTAAGCCTTTCGTATATCTTGCCTCACTGATCCAGCGGGAGTCAGCATATATCCTTGAGTCAGGGAACAATTGAAGTAATAGAAATGAGGACTTGTTGTATGAGGCAATAATATTGCCTGTAATATTATTCTTCTTAAGAAAATTTGCAGCAGACACTGCATAATGGTGAGAATTGCTGTATTGATAGTACCCATAGCCTTTGAAGGGATGAGAGTAAAAAAGAAGCCCGCCCAGCACCAGGGCTGTAATTATTTTTGCGGCATATTCCGCTTTGCCGGACATGCTTTTCGTCGGTTTAAATGGAATATACCTGAACACTGCAGTGGCAACGATTGCAAAAAGGGGTATGTATCGAATGCTCATGAAAGTGAGTGATGTCGCGAATAGTATCAGGAGCACTGGTGTTATGTCACGCCTTTTAACGAATATTATTAATAATATGACCATGATGAACGTGTATATCCAGTATCTGCTCATTAGTATGGTCGAAGTGCCCATATTCCATAAACCGATTGGTGACTGGTACTCTGCGATCCGGGAAAAGAGGTCCTTGTTATGAGTAGTGAACGCATACAGAAACGCCTTATATGTATTGGGGTTTATCAGCGATATCGCTATGGAAACGATGCATATTATTGAAAAGTATTGTATTTGCTTTTTTGAAAGTGGTTCGGAAGGCAGAGTAATGGATTTATTTTTAAGAAATAATGTCATGTATTCTGAGAAGAGGTAGATAAGCATTACAACGACACCGTAGATGAAGCCGCCATGTATGTTGGCCCATACAAGCATTATTAAAGGGAGCCATGCAAGATATTTCCCTGATTTTTGCTCTTTGTATTTTTCAAGAAGAAATATTGTGATCGCAGCAAACAGGAAAGTGAACATTTGCGGTCGGATTCCCGTGAAATCCAGCAGTATTAGAAAGGCAAAGCCGCCAGCCAGCAGCATGGACACATAAAAGCCCTTTTCTTTCAGTAAACTCCATAGAAGCGCAATAATCCCGGTTAGAGTAGCCGCGCCGAGCAGCACAAGCCCTAATGTTCCGTAACTGCTGTAGATTAAATGATAAAATACCTGAGCAAACCAGTACTGTGAAAGAATGAACTTGCCGACAAACTGTATCTCGTCTTCTGCATAAGAAAAAGGGTCTTCCTGCGGTATTGTCTTGTTTACATAAATATATTCCCCTGTTTTCACGTGCCAGGAAGTATCAGGATCTGTCAGGGGCTTCATGTATGAGCTGAAAACAAAAAGGAAGAACAGTGATATTATCAGTATTTTGATTACTGATTCGGTTTTTGATTGTGAAGATGTCATAGTCAAATATTTATGAATTAGTTGCAGCTAATCGTTCTTATAAGGGCAATTTCATTATATCACTAATCAGGCTGCCTGCAAGATTTCACCCCCCTTTCAACGCTCTAATCCCGGGGCTGTCCTGCCATATGCAGCTATTAATTTATCTCGGCTAACTGATTGAAAAACTTAAGGAACGTGGATCGGAGGTTTGGGGTTAGACATGTCTATAAGGTGGCAGCGGACCATATGGCCATTAGGCAGTTCTTTGGGCTCAGGCCATTCAATCCGGCATACTTCTTCAGCAACGGGGCACCTTGTATGAAACCGGCATCCAGATGGAGGGTCTATTGGTGAAGGTACATCACCTTTCAGTATGATTGGCTTTTTTCTCTTTTTTGGGTCAGGAGACGGATTCGCTGACAAAAGAGCAATGGTATAAGGGTGGAGAGGGTTTGAGTAAAATTCATCAACTGGAGCGACTTCAGCAATTTCTCCAAGATACATTGTGGCTATTCTGTCAGATACATGTTCAACCACAGATAGGTCATGGGTGATAAATAAATAGGACAGGCCGAGGTCGTTCTTAAGTTTTGCCAGAAGATTCAGTATCTGGGCCTGTATAGAGACATCAAGTGCAGACACAGGTTCATCACATATAATCAGTCTGGGGTTGAGAGACAATGCGCGGGCAACCGCTATCCTCTGTCTTTGCCCTCCCGAGAATTCGTGGGGATATCTGTTGTAATAGCTGGCTGAGAGGCCAAC
>PIVU01000267.1 GCA_003354025.1 Nitrospirota bacterium | reverse complement strand
GGCAGGAGACGGGGATGGCTGCTTACTTCTCAGATTGCACTAATGCTGTCAATAGCATTAATGGGAATCAGCAATCCCCAGAGCAGTCCGATGCTGCTTGTAATAGCAGCTCTCATGGTGACATTCTCCAGTGCTTCACAGGATATCGTTGTTGATGCATACAGACGGGAAGACCTGAAGGATGAAGAACTGGGCCTCGGCTCGGCTCTATATGTACTTGGATACCGAATCGGCATGCTGCTGTCTTCAGGCGGCGGACTGATCATGGCAGACTATATGTCATTCAAAACAGCCTACTTCATAATAGCAGTATGTATGCTGCCGGCTGTTATTACTACTCTGCTGACGCCTGAGCCCGTTGTCACTGATAAGCCAGCCAATTTAAAGGAAGCTGTTATTGCACCTATTGCCGAATATTTTAGCCGCAAGGGCGCGATCTGGATACTGGCATTTATTCTCATGTATAAAATTGGCGACATTATGGCGAGCAACATTACAACACCCTTTTATATGGACATAGGCTTCTCACTTACAGAAATTGGAGCAGTAACAAAATTACTCGGTTTCTGGGCCATAATCGCCGGCGCCTCAATCGGCGGTATAATAATGATTCGTCTCGGCATTAACCGTTCTTTATGGGTGTTCGGAGTTCTTCAGGCCGTTTCCACCGCTGGTTTTGCGGTCCTTGCACAAATCGGGCATAGTATTCCTGCTCTTGCAGTGGTTATCGGTTTTGAAAATCTCAGCGGCGGGATGGGGACAGCCGCATTTATGGCATTTATGGCAAGCATAACTAACAAGAAATTCACAGCAACTCAATATGCTCTTCTCACCAGTTTCATGGCATTTGGAAGAGATATCCTTTCTGCTCCAACAGGTTTTTTTGTAAAAACTATTGGATGGTACTATTTTTTTATTGCCTGTACACTGATTGCTATTCCCGGCATGCTTTTACTCCTGAAATTCGCTCCATGGAACTCAGGTCATGAAAAGCTGAACCGGCAGTGATCCCTCAAATCCCGCTTCACCCTTTAAGCACCTGATTATAGAGTCCTGCGCCTGCCTGTTAGAATCATATGCTGCAATAAGCATATCGGCTTCACTGAAATTACGCAGCACGTAGGGACTGCCGAATGATATAACAATAGAATGTTTTGAACTGCCAATAATTTCCTTAATGCGGGTAACATACTCATTTCCAATCCCGGAGCTGCCTTTCCATGCGGCAATACTTGTGAATATTGCAATAACAGTAGTTGCATATTTTGCTGAATTCCGGCAGTCAGCGTCCATGATATGTTTCGAATCAGAAATAAACTCCTTTAATGGCATAAGGTCAAAACCAGTTTCATCTCCAACATAAATGAGGTATGACTTATCAATGCCTTTAAGAATATCCTCTTCTGGGCCCTTTACCAGGGTTATGGATTTATCGTTAATAAACTGTGATAATTCTCGATGCTTAAACAGGTCTATTTTTAACTTTTCCGTCTTTTCCGGATGATGGAGTTTTGATTTGTACCTATAAATCCTTTCCAGGGCAGTATCTATTCTCTCAATATCAGTTTCACCTGAAGCAATACCCTGTTTCAACTCTTCAACAACCAATTCAGGGTCAGAGGGATGAAGGAGAATATCAACTCCAGCATTAATACAACGGACAGGAACATTTTCAAATTCATTCAGGGCATGCATATTCAGAGCGTCAGTCATCACAAGACCATCAAAGCCAAGATCTGACCTCAATAGACTATTAATTACTTTTCCCGACAGGGCCGCCGGAACTTCATCAATTGCCGGTATGCTTAGATGCCCTATCATGATACTGCTGACACCTGACTCTATGGCTTTCTGAAAGGGATAAACATCAGTGTTTATCAACTCGGATAATGGCTTAGAAATAACAGGCAAAGATATATGAGAGTCGATATTGGTATCACCATGTCCGGGGAAATGCTTGGCACAACTTATAAGCCCTGCAGATTCGATTACCTTAATATAATAACTGCCGAACCGGGCAACCTTCTCGGGATTATCGGAAAAAGCACGGACGCTGATAATCGGATTATCAGGGTTTTGATTCACATCCATTACCGGTATGAGAGGCATGTTAATTCCTGCATCTAAAGCTTCATCTGCTATGGCCCGGACCATATTTTCAATATAATTTCTGTCTTCCAACCGGTCATTATTGAAAGCTGCCGCCACAGCCATTTGAGACGGGAATCCCGTAGCACCTTCAAGCTGCTGCCCTGCCCCGCGTTCAATATCCGACGCAATAAAGAGAGTTTTTTCAGACATAGCCTGTATGCTGTGAACAAAACTCTTCACTTCATCCTTTTGCCCTCCAAAGACAATAAAACCTCCTATGCCCTTTTTGACAAGCTTAAAAATGCGGTCACGGTAGGCAATGGAGGATATATTGTTTCCTTCCAGCCTGCTGATAATAAGTTGGTAGAGTTTTTTGTCAAGATCACGCATTGATAATTATAAACTACTTTACTGCGAAAACTCTCTTGGGGCGTGGCTCATAAGATCTATGCACAATGCCCTAGGCTCTTACCATTATTGTGCGTAACCTTAAGTTATTCTTATTTATTCCGATACAATTTATAAGGAGGGAAAATGAGCAATATACCTTATTGTATCGGAAGATGCAAAGTATGTCCGTACTACCAGGAATGCCAAATGCCTAACCAGCATCTTTCGAAAGATTACTGAGCACTACGTGGGGAATAAAGGAGTAGTGATGATGCTATGATCTGTTTCTCTACATTGAGGCCGGGCGGATTCACTACATCAGTCAACTAATGTTAGGGTTTCAATATCTTCTCTTTTGCCTTATTGAACTCATCAGAAGTTATCAGCTTTTTCTCATACATGTTTGTCAGTTCCGTTAGTGATCCTACAGTGTCTAGCCCGGGAGCCTCAAGCTGTTTAAGATTGCTGGATTGAGAATCACCAATTTTAAAAGATGCCATTCCGCCCAGGAAGCTCACCTCAACCGATTTGCCCTTTAATGAGGGATCGTTAATAATATCTTTAATTACCCTGCTGTCAGATTTCACCTTTCTATAAAACAAGAATGCAACAGTCATGGACACACATAAAACACCGATCATTACCCATCCGATATTATTTCCGATCCACCCGAAAAACAGCGTCAGCACTCCAATAAGTCCTATCAACACAACATGGGCAAGCAAAATCAGGAAAGCAACTGACAGATTTTTTAAAATTGAATAATCCGATTTTTTACTCATTCCTCTTACCATGTAATACAATTATTTTATAGTAGCATTTTTTCATAAAGAGTCGCTGAAGAGCTACTATGCGTTATTTATTCTTTAACACATTCATTATCAATAAAAATGCTTGAGTGAAAATCAAGTATCAATCCGGCACAGTTATGTGCAATGGCACAGGACGGCACATCGCAGCACCTGAGCCCCTCCTACATAACCTATTAATAATAAAGACATATTAAACAAATCATGCATATCGCAATTACTGGTAATAAAATTGCTTATATATTAGTACTAACTTGATAATGAGGAGGATGGAATGATTAAAGCAAAGAAAATGTTATTTGAAGCAGGTATCTGGCTGTCAATTGCAATTCCAGTATTGGTAGTTATAATTGACTAGTCTTGAGCAAAATTCATAAACTCTCAACCATCAATACATAGCGGCTTCTTATTCTTTCTTAAAAAGAGTAAAAATAACCAGCACCACTGCAGAAACCGCCAATATCTCGGCAATTATTAAGTTTGCGTCGATTGTTGTAGCACCCCACACCTGTTTTTCCCAGGGAGCTATGTCAAAAAGCCTGATCCTGAAATGATGACCCACAAATTTATTTACGCCATTTGGAAAACTCTGATTATAGGGAACATAGATAAATCCTAAAAA
>PIVU01000266.1 GCA_003354025.1 Nitrospirota bacterium | reverse complement strand
TACTTCGTACTCTTCCTTGCAGTACGAACATAGTTTCCTTACAAGCCTCTGGGCTACTACAGCCAGGATGGAGGATGAAAGCATAAATTTATCGGTGTTAAAATCCATAAGACGGGGAATGGATGTTACGGCATCGTTGGTATGAAGTGTGGACAGTACAAGGTGTCCGGTAATTGATGCCCTTATCGCTATCTTCGCTGTTTCCTCATCTCTTATTTCACCCAGGAGCATTACATCGGGGTCCTGCCTCATAAAATTTCTTCCTGCAAGAGCAAAGTCGTAGCCTGCTTTTAAATTCACGGCTGTCTGCTTAACAAAGCTCAATTTGTACTCAACAGGGTCTTCAACAGTAAGCACATTTCGTTCGATCAGGTTAATTTCTCTCAGGGCGGCATAGAGTGTTGTTGTTTTTCCGCTTCCTGTAGGTCCGGTGATAAGTATGATACCGTATGGTTTTTGAAAGAGAGAGCGAAGGCGTTCGGTATTCTCGGCATCAAATCCTAGACCGTCTATTCTCAGCAGCTGGCCAGTACCTGCCAGTACTCTTATAACTATATTCTCACCGTAGATAGTCGGTGTAGTTGAAATACGCATTTCATATTTAGTGTTCAGAAAAGTCATGGAAAATGAACCGTCCTGGGGCAGCCTCTGCTCTGATATATCGAGCATGGACATGACTTTTATCCTGGAGATAATGCCGTTCTGTGCGCTCTTGGGGATACAGAACCCGTATTGAAGTACACCGTCAACTCTGTAAAACACATTAACCGTATCCTCTGCAGGCCCGATATGAATATCCGTAGCCTTTCTCCTAATCCCCTCGGTTATCAGGTTTTGGGCCAGGTCAGCAACCGTTGTCGCTGGAGTGACAGCCGATGATTTAATGTCATTTATAGCTTCGTTTATCTGAAGCTGAATAGGATTTTCAAGAAAGTAATAGGACCGTTCAAGTGTGTCATTAAACCCGGCATCGTCGATTATAAATACCCGAGGCTGTTTTCCGGTCAGCTTCTTTACTGTGTCGATTGCATGTATATTGGAGGGGTTTGTGATACCTATTTCAATGGCCCCGTCGTCGGCAATTTGAAGAGGGATAAATCCTGTACGCTCCGCAAGGTCTTTGGGAACGAGCCGTATAGCCTCTTCAGAAACTGTATATTCCGATAAATCAAGAAATGGGATCGCTGCCTGCTCTGCAAGTGTTTTGGCTATTTCGGTGGAAGACACAAACCCCAGCTTAATAAGGGTCTCCCCGAGAAGGGTCCCGGTAATTTTTTGATGCGCCAGGGCAAGTTCAATCCGGTCTTCGGTTATGAGCCCTCTGTCTTTAAGTACTTCGCCTAGTTTCATTTTTTAAAAAAAGGATTCAAGGGGCCAAGGGTTCGAGGGTTCAAGTGAAAAGCACAGGCTAGTCTACTTGAACTCTGAAACCCTCGAATCCTGGAACCCTGCCTTTCAGCTTATTACTCTTGGAATTAGCATTATAATGAGTTCAGTATTTTCATAGGACTTGTCTACGCTTTTGAAGGCCTTGCCTATAAATGGAATGCTGCCCAGTATGGGTATTTTATTTTCCCTCAATGTTTCTTTCTTGTCTATCAGCCCGCCGATTATGATCAGCTGTCCGTCCATGATTTTAACTGTTGTACTCATTTCTCTCAGGTCTACAGTCGGCAGCTTTATTTCAACGGAATTTCCGCCTGTGCCGATTGTCTCTGCCTCCAGTGCAACGAGATTTGTTACTATGGGAGTAATTGTGAGTGTAATTTCCTTGTCGCTGTTTATGTAAGGGACAAGACCGAAAATAATGCCGGAGAGAATGCTGTTGGTATCTACTGTAAATGTTGTTACAGGAGCAGACCCTTCAGATGTGGTAGTAGTTGTTTCTACCCTCGAGATAAAAGTAGTGTTTCTGCCGACACTCAGCATTGAGGTCTGGCCGTTCATTATATTGACCCGGGGATTAGAGAGTGTCTTTACATCGCCCTGCTCCTGCAGGGCCCTCAGGACAAGATCAAGGTTGTCATTATCGGTCATTGAAATTTGAAAGCTGGGACTGCTATCGGAAACAATTGAATTAAAAAGATTGGTGCCGATGGTCGTGGTGCCGGTTCCGAGCCATTCTCCGACAGCCGTCCAGTTTATTCCGTACTTAAGGCCTTCCGAGAGCTGTACTTCAACGATGCGGGCTTCAACTATTACCTGACGGTTTAGTACATTTTTGAGGGTCTCTATGTAGTTAGCTGTTTTCTCTAAATCTTTTTTTGCCGCAGTTACAACAACGGTCCCAGTCATTCTGTTTACTACAAATGACGACTGTGCGCCTCCAGTTGATAATAGTGTTTCCAGCGTTCCTTCCAGCGCTTTCCAGAAATCGTATGCGTCTTTGTCCGAGGATGAGGACAGGGATACATCTCCTTTGATGGCGCTTTCACCGGTGCCGCCCGAAGATGTGCCGCTCAGAATATCGCCGCCTACACTGATTTTATAATCCTGAATAACACTTGGATGCCCCAGTTCAAACATTTCCGTGCTCAGTGCACTGACAATCAGAATATTATCTTTAACAGAATAAAAGTAGTCAACGGAGTCGAATATGATTTCAAGGGCGTTTTCTATGGTCAGGTCCTGAAAGGTCATGGTTATGGGCAGCTCCGGGTCAACATCCCGCCCAAGCACAAGGTTTAAGTTAGCTGTTTCGGCGATAGTATAAAGCACTTCTCTTAAGGGCGTGTTAAGTGCTGCAACTGACACGGTCTTTGTACTGAGAGGAGAACTGCTTTCCCTGGCCGGGACAAATTCAGGAGTGTCGATTTCAGACTTTAGAGGTTCCTGGTGTACATCCTCTCTAAAGGAACTGATTTCAGGTATAGGGTCCGGGGTATTTGCTATCTGTGCAGTTGAACAGGAGATAACTGCCGTTACGGCTATTAGCAGACAGATTAGTCCCGCTTTGTATCTATTAGATATAACCATTTTGCCCTTTTGTTTTTCAGCAATACTTTGCCGGGTTCTATTTTTGCTATTTTCATGCCGCCAACAGTTTCGCCTTCCTTGAGAAGGCTTCCGTTAATCACAGCCATTTTCTTTTCACCGCTTATCACGATAAGTGACAGACTTTTATCATTATAGTCTAATTGGGGAACTAAATCACCTTCTGCACCGGGATTGTAGCCGGCTGTATATGGACCGAAATTAATGGGACTATGAAGGTTGCTGCTGATAACAACTTCCCTCTGCTTTTTGATTTCGAGGTTTTCCGGCCTGAAGTTGAGAATTTTCTGCTCAGGCCCGGACAGGGCAATTTGAAAGGGTATAAAAGTTGCGGCGACACCCAGGATAACAATTAAGACCAGTGGTAACGCAATTAATACTTTTGATTTATTGTCCACAGTAACATCGGCCGGTGCGTTATTTGTCATGGAAGCTCTCCTCCAAGTGACGGTTCCCGGGATGCCAGCGCCGGCATTGCGAAGGAGCCTTTGATTTTTAGCAGGACCTGTCCTGTATGCTCTCCAGCGATAATTAACTGTTTGATCTCAAAATCGGGCAGTCTGAAAGATTCAATATAACTAAGCTGGTCTAATATTGAGTCATAACTTTTAACATATGTGTCCATTTCTATCGGCAGACTTTTGTCGCTTCCCGACTCTTTGAATTTACTGATGGTTATCCTGGTGCCTTTAAGCCGGGCCTGCATAGTGTCCAGGGATTCAAAGATCAGGATATCAGAATTTGAGGATGATGTGTCCAGGTTAAATTTGCTTTGAAGGTGTTTTTGCAGAGCATCGATTTTTTGAGACTGCTTCTTCATCATAAATTTATTGACGCCGATAGAGTTGATATTTCCCTGAGCGTTGAGCAGGTAGTTATTATATTGGTGCAGACTGATCAGCGTAAAGAGAGCGGCAGCCAGGAAGGACCC
>PIVU01000536.1 GCA_003354025.1 Nitrospirota bacterium | reverse complement strand
CCAAGGAGGAGATTGTCTGCCTGGAAACCGGCAACAACAGTAGGTATGCCGTATTTTTCAGAGAACACGTTCCACGCGTTGGAGCCCACAATCGCAGAAACGTGACCGGGTGCTATGAAGCCGTCAATTCCGATTTCAGCATCCTTCACAAGTAATTCCATTATAGTCGGAGTCAGCCTGTGTGAGCTGAGTATAAACAGGTTGTCAGGTATCCCCATCTCAAGTATTGCCGCAGTCGGAGCAGTGGTGGTTTCAAATCCTATTGAGAAAAAGACAATTTTTTTGTCAGGATTTAACTTTGCAATATTTATACATTCCAACGGTGAAGAGACCATTTTATAGTTGCTGCCGCTGGACCTTATTGAGCCCTCTTTTGTAGGCACTCTCAGCATATCACCGTAGGTAACCAATATCACATCATCCCTGTTTGACAGATTGATTGCATTTATAATATCGCTTTCCGGGCAGACACAGACAGGACAGCCGGGGCCAGGGATGATTTCAAGGTTTTCGGGCAATACACTTCTCATCCCCGAGAATGCTATCGTATGCTCGTGAGATCCGCAGACGTTCATTATCCTGATATTTTTATCTGCAGGGACTAATGAATGAATGTGCTTTATTATGTCTTTCGTTTTGTCCATTTTCTTTAACTTGACCCCTCGAACCCTTGAGTCCTTGGACCCTGTTTTATCAACATATCCTCGGCAGCATGTCTTCCTCCAGCATATCAAGTATGCGTTTGCCGCCGATCTTTGTTTTTAACCGTACTCCGCTGAAGCTTGAGGTTATATCCCCGATAATTGATGCGTTGTTTCCCAGCGGGTGTTTTTGCAGGATGCCAATTACTTCATCGGCAATCCCGGCTGATACAACAATAATAGCTTTCCCCTCATTTGCAAGATACAGAGGGTCATAGCCGAGCATGTCTGAAATGAAACGTACATCTTCTCTTAC
>PIVU01000265.1 GCA_003354025.1 Nitrospirota bacterium | reverse complement strand
AAATTGTCCTTTTTTAAGATGGGCCAGTGGAAGAAAAATAGTTAGTGCCTGTCCATAAATGGCTATTTCATCCTAACTCCTCGTTATCCTCAAAATTTAATCCTCGGAGGTAAGCGACCTTGTGAGACTCCGATATCAACTACATGCACCCCTAGGGCACTTCCTATGGGCGCCTGTGGTTAAATTAATCGGATGCCTCGATTTAGAACAGGTAAGGGTAGACTCCGAAATATCTCATTACTGGATAAACACTATCTAAGTGTGTTTATCACCAAAAAAGATATTTAATGCCATCATTTGAATAGGCAAAATTCATTAGAATTATATACTGATTGTAAACAACAATATACTTCCCAGCCAGAAAGCACCGTATTCTTCCCAGCCAAAACCGTCAATTTGAATCCAGCCACTCCCTCTTCTTCATTTTCTTCCCCTCAGTCTTTCTAGACGCTAGATTTTCTTCTCTATTTGCTTGTCATTTTCTTTTTTTACTTTTCCTGCGGTCATTTTTTCTCTATCACAGTGGGACAAGGAGGAAGATCATGAAACGAGAGATGTTTCGCTGCGCTTGTTGTGGTCGTTGTTTGCCACGTGATCCTCGGGTCAAGAATCAGGATTATTGTGGTCAGAAAAAATGCCAGCAGGCCAGAAAAAATCAATGGCAACGCCGTAAACTGGAAACAGATCCTGATTATCGGGCAGGCAAGAAAGAGAGTCAGCAGATTTGGCAAAGTAAGAACAAGGATTACTGGAAAAGATATCGGAAAAACAACCTTGCCAGTGTCCTGCGTAATCGGCAACTGCAGAAAGTACGTGATCAACAGCGGCTGAAACCGGACAGCCAAGATAAGCAAGCTCACACTGATCTTGTAAAGAAAGACGCGTTAATTGCTTATTTGAACGATAATTCGATACTATACACCGTCCACCCCGCTGCAGTCGATCTTGCAAAGAAGGACGCGTTAATGACCAAAATGAACGCAATTACTACAAGATAGAAAATCTTGTAAAGAAGGACTCGATAGCCTCCGGCGAGTCTTTGATTTACAGTTTGGACAAAAGGAGGTGTGTCATGATCGAAAAACGAGTGCTTGTAGCTGAAAGGGTTCGGCAAATCAGAGGGAGTTTCGCTTTTATTGAACATCGATTCCTACGGGCAGGTTTCTGGACCAGCTTGGACCGTCATGAACTTTTCCTCTATCTGTTTTTTGTTGTGGCTTCGGACCGTCAGGGCATTTCTTTCTACAGTTACGATAAGATCTGTACATTGTTAATGCTGACTATAGATGAATATATCCTGGCCAGAGACGGCTTGATCAATAAGGACTTGATAGCCTTTGACGGAACCTTCTTTCAGGTTTTGTCCCTGCCGGATGAACCGGTACGAGCAAAAAGCCTGCTTACGACCAAGGATGACATGACTCAGAGTGATCCGGCAACCATTGGTCAAATTATCGGCAATATTCTGGGAGAGGGACATGATTGACAAACGTATGGTTTTTGAAATTCATCGGTTGCTTAATTCCGGCTACTCAAGGCGGGAAATAGCGAATCAGTTACGGATCGACCGGGGAACTGTCAGCAAATATATCACCACACCTGATCCACTGCCCAAATCAAGAAAGAAGCAATTATCCAAGCTTGACCCCTATCGGCACGAAGTCGGAGCCATGCTTGAAGAGTACCCGGGCATTAAGGCGACAGTCATATTGCAACGCCTCAAGAAGCAAGGCTTTACCGGCGGCATTGGTATTGTCAGAAGCCTGCTCAGAGAACTGCGAGGAAAAAGCTGCAAAGAGCCGTTTATCCGTTTTGAGTCAGCACCGGGCGTGCAGATGCAGGTTGACTGGGGTCATTTCAAGACTCTGGATTATGGAAACTGCTCCAGAAAATTGTATTGCCTGGCTGTAATCGAGTCGCACAGTCGCATGCTTTATGTTCATTTCACCCACAGCCAGAAACAAGACGTTCTTCACCAGGGCTTACTGGCTGCCTTTCATTATTTCGGCGGCTGTCCCAAAGAGTTAGTGGTCGACAATATGCTTACCGCAGTTACTGAACGGGTTGGGTCAATCATTCGATTTAATGAGCAATTTCTCGATTTCCTGCGAGTATGCAAGATCACTCCCAGGGCCTGTAATGTCAGGGCTCCCCATGAAAAAGGCAAGGTGGAAAATTCAATAAAATATATCCGCAACAATTTCTGGCCGCTTCGCAACTTTAAGGATCTTGATGATGTGCAGAACCAAGCGCTTGAATGGCTGAATACTGTTGCCAACGTCCGTATGCACCAGACTACCGGCGAAAGGCCCGTTGATCGTTTCAAAAAAGATGTTCTTATGTCCTTGCCCGAGACCCTGGACTGCCGGGAAACCATGTCCCTCAAGGTTCATAAAGACTTTGGCATCCGTTTTGACGCGAATATCTACACTGTGCCGCCCTGGGCCGTTAATAAAAATGTCACCGTCAAGGCTGACCACCACAGGGTCTGGATCTACCACAAGGAAAAAGCCATTGCGGCACACCTCCGCTCATGGGCCAAAAAGCAACGTATTGAACTGCCGGCCCACAGGGAACAGGTCAAAAAACTGAGAAAAAAGCTCTTCCAGGATCAACAGATAAGGGTCTTCCTTTCTTTGGGGCAGATTGCCGCCGATTACCTGGAAAAACTGGCTGATTCCAACCAGCCGATAAAAAAAACAGTGGTCCGTCTTTTGAGCTTACTTGATGAATATGGTCAATCATCTTTGCTGTGCGGCATGCAAAAGGCCTTAAGCAACAAGCTCTATGGTGCTGATTACGTACAAAACATTCTCTATCAGGAGATGACTCCCACAAGAGACCATCAGCCAGTCAAATTAAAACAACAGGAACTCAACACCATCAGGCTTACCTTGCCGTCATTAGAGGAATATGATGTCCTGGCGCTTAAAAGGAGAAAAAACAATGATTGAAACTGTTGTTCAAAAATTCAAGGAACTCCGGCTTAAGCATTGTACCGAAAATATAGCAGAGATCATCAAACAGGCAGAGCAGAATAATCTTTCCGTACTCCAAGCAATTGACCGCCTCCTTGACCTGGAGATTGAGGCGAGGAAAACCACCAGAATCGCCCTGAGATACCGGCAGTCTAAGCTGACGGAAAAGCCAACTGTTGACCAATTTGATTTTGAATTCCACTCTTCCAGAAAAAAACAGAAAAATCTAATCTTAAACCTTATTGACCTAGAGTTTGTCCGGCAGAAGAAAGATATCATCTTGATCGGCAATCCCGGAGTAGGCAAAAGTCTTCTTGCCAAATGTTTGGCCTACACGGCCACACAGGCTGGCATTAAAACCCTTTTCACCTCCGCAATGGATATGCTGAATCAGTTGATTGCCGCTGAAGCGGATCATTCTCTGCTCAAAAAGCTCTCATCGTATCAAGCTCCGGATCTTCTTGTTTGTGACGAAATCGGATATCTTCCGCTTGGCCGAAAGGGATCAAATTTATTCTTCCAGGTAATCAGCGCCCGGCATGAAAAAAAGTCGACTATTATCACGACTAATCTACCGTTTGCGCAATGGGGAAATATCTTTGACGGAACAACTGTGGCCACCGCGATTGCCGACCGACTCGTTTACAACTCGGAAATCCTTATTCTGGAGGGAAAAAGTTATCGAAAGAGGACATAATCAGACCCACATCTATTACAAAAAAACACCGCAAACTGAAGGTGAATCTACGGCGCAATTCTCACTGAAAGGGGCTGGTGTGTCTTTATGTTGCTGTGGCTGACTTTTTAATGCTGGTTTTGCCTGGTTTTTTCGATGCTGTTTACACTTAAAAAACAGTTATATCAGTCAATCTCAATTTAAACCATTGGAGGTATAACCATGAACAGATATTTTATTGATTGTCGTGACTATCCTAGTGATGTCAAATGTAGTG
>PIVU01000063.1 GCA_003354025.1 Nitrospirota bacterium | reverse complement strand
TTTCTTTGTGCAACTCGATGCTCTAAAACATTACGCCAGGCCTCAATTGCACTTTCGTCACGCCAAAATGAAAGGCTTAGAATTTTACCTTCTTCGGTTAAACTTTGAAACCTTTCTATGGAAATAAAACCATCTCTATTTTCAAGAAAGGTACGCAGATCAGAGGCAATTTTAAGGTACTCGGATTTGCCTTCGTTTGTTGGCTTTACTTCAAACATTACAGCTACCATATAAACTCCTCCTAATGAAACATTGCGATGCACTCAGTGATGTGGGATATCAGCGAACATCTTTGATGTCCTTTAAACCAAGTAATATTGCCGAGCCGACAAGTAACGATCCTGAGAGCTTGTTTAAGTATTTGTCTATATGCCTTTCAAAGCGATTTGACAGCCAATCCGCAAAATATCCGTAGAACAGTAAGAAACACCCATCAATAACTATATAAGTAAGCCCTAAAATAGCGAATTGATGAGAAGTTGGTTCTGATGTATTAATAAACTGAGGGAAGAGTGCAGCAAAAAATACGACTGCTTTTGGATTGGCAGAGGATGTAACAAACCCTCTCCAGAAAAATGATATAAGGCCTTGCTCATTGCCTTTTGAGCGATTGATGGAGGAGCTCTTTTTTGTAAACTGCATAATACCTATATAAATCAGGAATGCAACTCCAGACCATTTTATGATCACGAATAAATTTTGAAAGGTATAAATAAAACTCACCAGTCCAATTGAAGCCACGGTAATTTGCCATAGATGGGCCGATAAATCTCCTGCACCAGTGGCCCATGATTTTTTGAAACCATGAGATAGACTTGTTGATAACATGAAAAGATGACTTGGCCCGGGAGACACTAAAAAAATAAAAACAGTAACTACATATGCTATCCAGCTTTCAAATGTCATATTATTTATCCTTCAAGGCAATCGACATGTGATCGTTCCTCTGATATAAAATGTTATGCATTATCTTCCACTTCGTATGTTGATTGAACGAAGCCAAAATCATAGGCTTTGGTTACGATATGCCTAAGTGAGATATCATGCTTTACGTCACCAAATAGCGGCCTGCCTCGACCAAGTATTACAGGAATAACAGTAATTGTAAGGTCCTTAACAAGTCCCGCAGAGAGGAATCGCTGAATGGTAATGCCGCCATCAATGTAAAGCCGTTTTGCCCCTTTTTTAGCCAGGCGGTTAGATAGCTCTTGTGGAGATTCTGAAGACCACGAAACGATCCGGGATAAATTTTCAGGGATTTCTAATTTATTTCTGCTTAATACGATTACAGGTTTGTCACCATAGGGCCACTTGCCAAAGGACAAAACCTTTTCGAAGGTTTTTCTGCCCATAATCAATGCGTCAACAGTTTTCATGAAAGCATAAAATCCGCAATCTTCATCTTCAGGAACGGATTTGTTTGCAGCAGTCAGCCAATCAAGGTCACCATCTTCTCTGGCAATAAAGCCATCGAGGCTTGTGGCGATATATACAGATGCTATTTGATTCACAGTCACTCCTTTTTTCTTGGTTATAAATATTATGCATATTGAGCAGGAAAACTGTTAAGCATTAACGCAATCATGGTAATAGTAAAGCCAAAACCGTGAATAAAATTAATATCGCTCAATATAGTAAAATAAATCAATATGTTACAGCGTAGGTATTATGTTTTTCTTTCCCTTTGCTTTAACTTGTCGTACTCCTGACTTGTAGTCCACTGTAACTATTATAAAAATAACAGAAATAGGCATGAGGTTGCAATAAACTGTAAAAAGATATTACAATAAGCTAAAGATTACCGTTAAGAATGACGACAAGTATTAGTAAGGAGGATAATGATGATATCACCTCTATACAGTGCAGTCTCAGGTATTAATGCTGCTTTTAAGAAACAATCTGCATCTGCCCACAATGTTGCTAATTCCAATACCGATGGTTATAAAAGCCTGGTCGCGTCTGCTCAGGAGAATGAGAATGGCGGCGTTAAGGTAACTATAAGTAAAAATACTGAACCCGGGGCGGTTTATGACAATGGTTATGGAAAAGTAGCTGAATATTCAAACGTCAACTACGCCAGGGAAACAGTGGAGCAGGTCAGCAACAAGCACCTCTTTGCAGCAAATGTTGCTTCTCTTAGAACATACGAAGAAATGACTGAAAGCCTCATAGACATCCTCGCATAGTGCATTTAAGGGTATGGTGTTATCATGCCCCTGAGTATCCTTTTGAATTCATCATGAATTGCATAAACAGTGCATAATTCATAAAATAATATTCACATGCGATTCTACAAAATACATCTCTCCTCATAAAAATGATTCAGGTAAGCAATTTAGACAAATCATACGGCAGGCAAACCATTTTTGACAATGCATCTTTTACCCTTAATTATGGTGAACGAGTAGGCCTTGTCGGTAGAAACGGCCATGGTAAAACGACTCTTTTTAAAATGATCCTGGGGAAGGAACATCAGGACTCGGGAACTATTTCCATTCCAAGCCATTATAAGATAGGGCACCTTTCACAGCATATAAACTTTACTGAAAGCACGGTTCTGAATGAGGCGTGTCTGAGCCTGCCCGCCATAGATGATGGCCGGGATGAGTCATATAAGGCGGAGACCATTCTCATGGGCCTTGGTTTTACCCTTGAAGAGTTTAATATTTCTCCAGCGGAATTGTCGGGGGGCTATCAAGTACGATTGAATCTAGCAAAAGTGCTTGTTTCAGATCCGAACCTTCTTATGCTTGATGAACCTACCAATTATCTTGATATTGTTTCGCTGCGCTGGCTGACGCAGTTTTTACGGAGCTGGAAAAAGGAGCTTGTTATTATTACGCATGATCGTGACTTTATGGATGGAGTAACTACTCACACAATGGCTATTCACCGCTGCAAGGTCAGAAAGGAAGCAGGTACTACAGAGAAAATCTATCAGCAGCTTCTTCTTGAAGAAGAGATATATGAAAAAACCCGAGTCAACGATGATAAGAAGAATAAAGAAACGGAGCAGTTCATAAACCGTTTCAGGGCGAAAGCTACCAAGGCAAAGGCCGTCCAGTCAAGAATAAAGGCCATGCAGAAAAAAGATCGCCTGGAGAAATTAAGTGATATAAAGAACCTGGACTTCAGCTTTGTGTCAGCACCATTTACGGGGAAGCTGCTTATGGAGGTGACCGATGTTTCCTTTGCCTTTGACAATGAGCCGACCTTAATAAACGGACTGAGTTTTACTATAGATAAAACGGACCGTGTAGCTATTATCGGAAAGAACGGTAAAGGAAAGACAACACTTCTGAACCTGCTTGCAAGGGAATTGTCTCCATCATCAGGGACGCTCAGTCATCATAAGGCTTTGAAATATGATTACTTCGGCCAGACCAATATAAACCGCCTTAATCCTCAGAAAACGATTGAGGAGGAGATAATGAATTCCAACGCTGACTGTACACGCGGTTCTGCCCGGAGTATTTGCGGAGCCATGATGTTCCCAGGCGATGATGCATTGAAAAAGGTCAGCATACTTTCGGGAGGTGAAAAGAGCCGCGTTCTCCTCGGGAAGCTTCTCGTAAGTCCTGCTAATATGCTCCTGCTTGATGAGCCGACAAATCATCTGGATATGGAGTCTGCTGAATCACTTATTGAAGCCATAGATGATTTCAACGGTGCAGTCGTGCTGGTAACTCATAGTGAAATGATTCTGCATGCTCTTGCAACAAGACTAATAGTATTTGATGACGAGAGGGTATTCCTTTTTGAAGGGACATATCAGGACTTCCTGGACAGGGTTGGGTGGAAGAGTGAGAGTGAAGATACGTCGCCTGAAGTGAAAGACAGCAACTCAGGGAATGAACCTGTAAACAGGAAAGAACTGAAGCGTATGCGGGCGGAATTGATTAATGAAAAATCCAGAATCCTGGGTGCTCTAAGTAAAGAGATCGATAATGTCGAGAGTGAGATTATGGACCTTGAAGAAGCCAATGAGAAGAATAACGAGCAGCTTATGGAAGCTTCCATGAAAGGTGATGGAGACAGAATAAAGGATTTATCCAGAGAGATTCATGAGTCAACAGCACGAATTGAAAAGCTCTTTTTAGAGCTTGAACATCTGCATGAAGACCTTGATAGTAAGACGAGAGAGTTTGAGGAGAGGTTGAGTGGGTTGCAGGTTGTTTAAAAGATGAACGTCGAACATTGAACGCCGAACTTCCAACGTCGAATGAAAAAAATCTAATACCTGTTTTCTCATTCAAAATTCAATGTTGGACGTTCGATGTTCGATGTTCCTCAGTACTACTATTGAATAGTGGGTTTATTCTTCCCGATTTTTTCCAACGCCGGAGCCAGCTCTTCCTCGCAGTAAGAATATGAAAGGTTAGCACTGTATACATAGGGCATGCTCTGTATCTTCTTCATCCTTTCCATCTGCTCTTCAATGCTTTCACCTTCAATCGTCACAACTATCTTTCCGTTAGAGTCAGAGAAATGCACTTCACAAAAATCTACGGAGTTGATATTGTCCATAACTTCTTCAAGATATTCTGTCGTTGTCTTTACAATAATGCTTGATACGTTCATGATTTCATTTCCTTTCCTATATCTATTCTGATTCAACTCCTTCGTTCAGGGTGTTAAGCAGGTTTGACCTGTAACGTCCCCTTTCATCTCTGAACTCACCCTTGAAGATGTTTTCTACAGCCGGCGTAAGTTTTGTTTGTACAACGTGACACTGAAGGCAGTTAAATCTGCTGCCGTCAAGCGCTCCTTTCAGATATTCCCTTTTGCCTAGAATATCTATAAGATGGGAAGCCGGGATCGGTGTTGCGCCGCTGAATATAGCTTCTTCAGGCATATGGCAGCCCATGCAGATGTTATCTTCGTCAAGGGGCAGCATGCCTGAAATATCATGGGCGATTAAAGGCGGACTGTTTTCAAATGATCTCTCGAACCTGGTGCTCTCTCCCGGCTCTTTCTTTGTGGTTTCACCATGTACTGGTACTGTTGAGCTTTCATTGTAAAGGGTTTCCTGTCTGAGGCCCAGCTCTTCTTCTGAAATGGTGCCTGCCCTGGTCTGTTTCTGAGTCTGTGCACAGGAAACTAATAGCCCTAACGAGATTGTTGCAACCAGTACTGCCAAAATCCATGATGTCTTTTTACTCTTCATAACGCTTCCCTCCTTATTTATTATTAGAATATTTATTTAAATATATGCTGCTGAATTTAACAGCATTGTCGTCGCAAACCTCAATGCAGCGTCCGCAGTTTATGCACTCCCCTGAAAGCACTGCGCCGCTATGTTGATTTACTATACTTAAGACCTGTTCTTCCGGGCAGATCTCAATGCATTTCATACAGGATGTACACTTTGCCTTGTCGTAGCCTATCCTCAGAAAGCCGAAGCGTCCTACAATAGAGTAAAAACCGCCCAGCGGACACAGGTGACCGCAAAAACCGTTTTTCACCGCAAACAGGTCAAAGAGAAATACGATCAGTACAAATGCCCAGCCAAAGCCGAAACCGTAAATTATGCCTCTATGCAGAGCACCTATCGGGCTTATCCATTCAAAGGCGGCTACTCCCAGAATTGCTGATAGTACTACAGACAAACCTATGACCCAGAACCGGACTCCTCTTTGTATGTCCCATGATTTCCAGATAGTGTCCAGGTTGAATGATGTTCTGATTTTGCAAGCAAGGTCTGTTACCATGTTCACAGGACATACCCAGCCGCAAAAGACTCTTCCGCCCAGGACCGCATAGAATAATAAAATAATGAGTGCCCCCACTAATGCATCAGTTGCAATAGACGCACCGGCTGAGTAACTCTGCAGGACTGCAAATGGATCGGACAATGGGATTGCATCCAGTACCTTTGCCGAGCTCAGGTTTCCCCTCAGAACATTCCAACCGTAGGCATTGCCGCCGAAGAATATGAACAGAATGGAAATCTGCAACAGCCTTCGGGGTATCTGGTATTTATATTTTCTCATGTTCATATCCGATGTAAGGGCAATTCATGAATTGCCCCTACGGGTCTTAAAAATCCTCATTGTTTAAATAATCTATTGCGCTCTTGCCGCTCCTTGGTGTTTGTGTTGTAACTTCTTCTGTTACGTCCTTTATGCGTTCTCCATCGCGTTCATCCCAGCCTTTAATATACCGTTCGCTCGACTTCCCCATTGCTATTTCCCTGGGTAGTACAAAAATGGATGACTTTTGAGTTACACAGGCCTTTTCGCAGAGACCGCATCCCGTGCAGGCTTCGCTGTGAACAACGGGCGCGCGCAATGCGTGCTTGCCGGTCCGTTTGTTTCTTGTGTAATCAATAGTTATAGCTTCATCAATGCGGGGGCATGATCTGTAGCAGGCATCACACTGAATGCCGGAGTACGCTATGCAGGTCTCCCTGTCAATAACAGCGAGCCCCATCTTTGCCAGGTTGATGTTAAGTTTAAGTTCTCCATTTTCGTCTTTATCACTCACAAGAGATTCGTCCAGCGATCCCGTGGGACAAGCCGGCACGCAGGGTATGTCCTTGCACATGTAGCAGGGATTTGTACGCGGCGTAAAAAAAGGAGTGCCAATCGGTTTATCGTCACCCGGTTCTGCCAGTGCCAGTGCATCGTAAGGACATGCTTCAACACACATGCCGCATTTAATACATGACGCAATAAACTCTTTTTCCGGCAGTGCACCCGGAGGCCTTAAAATGAGTGGAGCGGACTTCCCTTCTTCAATGAAGCCGCTCCACGCAAGCCCTCCCGTAGCTGCAAGCCCTAATCCTTTTATAGCGTTAACTAAAAAATCCCTTCTCTCCGGCATCTTCACCTCTTTACTCTTTTCGTTATTAGCCATCTATTTTTCGTCGTGCGTCTAACGTCGAGCGTCGTTCGTTTTTTCGTCCGACGTCCGACGCACTACGTTCGACGGTCTTCCTAAGCTTTATAAACCTTCACTGCGCATTTCTTGAAATCAGTCTCCTTTGACATAGGACAGGTCGCGTCAAGGGTCACCTTGTTAATTAGTACGCGCTCATCAAACCAAGGAACGAAAATCATCCCTTTAGGCATTTTGTTCCTCCCCCTGGTGTTTACCCTGGCTTTGACTTTTCCGCGTCTTGACTCTATCCATATAAGCTGGCCTTCCTTTAATCCGCCGTTTGTTACATCTGCAGGATGCATGTAACAATAGGCTTCAGGAGCTGCACGATACAGTTCCGGTACGCGCATGGTCATGGTACCGGTATGCCAGTGCTCCAGGATCCTGCCGGTAGAAAGCCATAAGGGGTATTCTTTGCTGGGGACCTCTGCGGGCTCTGCATAGTGCCTGAGGAATATCTTTGCCTTGTTAGGGAGCTTGAGCTTGCCCAGTTCTTTTTTGGGTCCCTTGAGGTCGCCCTGGCCGATGGCTTTCAGCGCCTTGCCGTAAAAGGCAAATTTGCCGGTATTGGCCTTTCTGGCATAAGGATCATAGTCCGCATTAAACCTGTAATCTGTTTCTTTTCCATTCACGACAGGCCACTTCAGGCCCCTGACTTTATGATATGTGTCAAAATCAGCCAGGTCGTGTCCATTGCCGATACCGAACTTTCTGTACTCTTCCCACAGATACTTTTGAATGAAGAAGCCGTATCCCCTGAAGCCTTCAACATCCCTCTTGTCACCGGCAGCTTCACTGTTCATAAATCCGTTTCCAACAGGGTCAGGCCAGCTGTATGATTTCGCCTCCTTATTGGCATATAACACGTCAAATAATGTGTCAGTGTCTTTGTATCCCATTGCACGGGCTTTGGCCATAACATCGGGGAGTGTTACCTTGTCATTGATCTTGTGGGCCTTCCAGACTTCGCCCAGTGTAAATCTCTTTGAGAATTCCACGGTCTGCCATGTGTCGGACATTGAGTTTCCAACGGGAGTGACCTGCTGCCTCCAGTGCTGGGTCCTGCGCTCTGCATTACCGTAGGCGCCCCATTTTTCAAATATCATAGCCGTGGGCAGGATAAGATCGGCCACTTTAGCTGAAATCCCGGGATATACCTCGGAGACTACAATGAAGTTGTCCATCTCCCTGGCTGCCTTGATCCAGTGGTTCAGGTTGGCGGTATTCTGCCATGGATTATTTACCTGTACCCATGTCCACTTGATCTTGCCGTCTTCAAGGTCCCTCATGATCTTTGTATAATGTGAACCAACGACCGGATTGAGGGTCCCTTCCGGCAGTTTCCAGATTTTTTCTGATTTTGCCCTGTGTTTCGGATTAAACACTACCATGTCCGAAGGAAGCCTGTGCGCAAAGGTACCTACTTCCCTTGCTGTTCCGCATGCGCTCGGCTGACCGGTAAGACTAAACGGACTATTACCGGGCTGTGCGATTTTACCGAGCAGGAGATGTATCGCATACATCTGCTCATTGACCCATGAACCCCTGACATGCTGGTTAAATCCCATGGTCCAGAAGCTTGAGACTTTTCTGTCTTTAGCTACATAGTATTCCACGAGCTTTTTAAGTTTGTCCTTAAATGAAGAAAGAGATTCGTCGGGATCACCCTTTGCAAGTTTAGCGACAAAATCAAGAGTGTACGGTTCCAGTCCTTTCTTAAAGTCATCAAAACTGATTGCCCAGTGCTTAACGGGTTTCTTTGTGTTTTTCATCTGCAATGTAGAGCCCGCTTTTATTCCAAGGGAACTCCATGCATGGCCTTCAGCCTCTGTCACTACTTTTGATGCTTCACGTGCAGCTGTGTCGAGTTCGCCAGGTTTATATTTAGCATGATCAATCTTGGACCGCATTCCATAACCGATATCTACAGGGCCTGTGGCGAATACGCAATACTTGTCAACGAAGTCCTGGTCAATAGCTTCAGGCCGGTTGTAAACGATTTCCCTGGCCATATAATTTAGGAGCGCAAGATCGGAGTTCGGTTTTATTATAATTTCCAGGTCCGCTAAACTGGAGCATCTGTTGACATATGTTGATATGTTGACCAGTTTTACCCATTTTGGTCTGCTCAGCTTTCTGTCAGTGACCTTTGACCAGAGAACGGGATGCATCTCCGCCATATTTGCCCCCCAGAGGACGATGGAATCAGCGTGATGCATGTCATCGTAATTTCCCATTGGTTCATCTATGCCGAATGTCTGAATAAAGCCCACGACGGCGCTTGCCATGCAGTGACGGGCATTGGGGTCGATATTGTTGCTTCTGAATCCACCTTTAATCAGCTTGACCGCTGCCACCCCTTCCTGTACCGTATATTGTCCTGATCCGAAAATGGATATGCCCTTGGGTCCTAATTCCGAGTAGGCTTTCTTAAACTGCTTTGCCATCACGTCGAAGGCCTTCTCCCAGGTTACCGGTTTGAACTTGCCTTTCTTATCAAACTCACCTGCAGCATTCACCCTTAACAGAGGGTCTGTAAGTCTGTCTGCGCCGTACATGATTTTTGCATTAAAATAACCTTTGATACAGTTTAACCCCATATTAACCGGGGCAAGCGGGTCACCCTTAACAGCGACGATCATATCATTCTTGGTTGCGATCATAATGCCGCATCCGGTTCCGCAGAACCTGCATACCGCCTTATCCCACCGCCACTGTGCCTGTGTCTCTTTTGCAGCCGCCTTTAAATCATCCGGCACGGATATGCCTATTGCCGTTGCAGCGCTGACCGCTGCAGTTGTCTTCAGAAAGTCTCTTCTTGATACTTTCATATTCGTCCTCCTTGTTTACGATTAATATTTTCTTTTATATAAATGTGATTAAAACTGTCGCGATTATTTTGAGAAGGTAGATGGAGATAACAATATATCGGAATGAGTGATAAAAACATGATCTTAATCATAGTGCTCTCTTTAATTTCAGGTTTGCATAAGAATGACCTGTTACATGAAAATTAACTTATTTCACTGTAAATGTGATGTTAATGTATGTAAATGTTCTGTAAATTTGATAGGTTTATTGAGATATAAGAAGGGCTTATGCTTGGTAGGCAGTGGCATGACACTCACTTTAACTATAGGTAAAACGAGTGGAATTTAGCAGAATATGTTTAATTATTCATTGTTAAGCAATTGCTTCAGAGCTTCTTCTTTTACCAGGATTCTGTTTCGTGATGATTTGACTATACCGCTTTTTTCCAGTTTGCTCATTGTCCGTATGGCAGTTTCAGTGGTTGCCCCAACCATGTCCGCTATTTCCCGTCTGGTAAGGGGAAAGTCTATTTTGCTATATTTATTACTTTCAACTCCGGTCTTTTCAGAGAGTTTCAATAATACTGCGGCTATTCTTCTTTCTACGATTTCAGTAGCAATGTTCTGCATCATATCATATGCATCAGTCAGACGTTCATTTAAATATTGTGTTAGCTCCACTTTGAGAATAGGATAGTTGTCTATTAACTTAAGCAGATCAGTGCGCAGGATCCTGATTGCGGAGACAGCTCCCTTTGACTGTGCTGATTCATCATAGGGTTTATTGTCCATGACCTTTGAGCAGCAGAACATTTCCCCGGGCGCTTTCATTTCAAGAATAACGTCTTTGCCCGAGACAGTATGTTTTAATATCTTGACCCTTTTCCGTGCTACTATATACAACCATCCAGAGGGGTCCCCTTCCATGAAAATATATTCTCCATTCTTGAAATCAACTTTTTGGAAGAAAGGAATGACAGATGTTAATTCATTTTCCCTGAGTGCTAAGAATATTCTGCTTTTCTTTAGAGTAGCTTTAATGATTTTGTGTTCATCCGATGATTCTGTCTGAGGCATTAGCGCTGATTCCCCTTCCTTATATTAAAAGCTGAATAATAAATATCTTAATAGCGCGACCCATTATAAGCAAGGATTATAATGTAGAAATAAAAAAACTCGCAAGTATTTGAAAAACCTTACAGTGCAAGTAGTACGTGCTTATGACTACCCGGCTCTTCTCAGCGGAATGTCCTGAATACTGCCCCGTAAAGTCAGTTTCTGTTTGTCCAGTTTAACTATTTCGTAAAAGAACGTAACGCCTTTATAATAGCCCTTATTCATAGTGATTTTTATGTGAGTTTCATCTATAAATGAATATCTGCCTGATGATTGCAGAGCTTTTTTACGGTCTTCCCAGGGTGCAATTATAGTTCCATTTTTCTGGAACCAGTAGGATGTGGGAGCTGTTCCTACAATTTTGCCGGCAAGGGCCCACTTGCCGTTTAGAAGGTCATTTTTTCCGGAAGAACAGGCTGAAAATGATAATAGGATAATAACAATGCATAGTTTAATGAATTTCTCTGACATGATAATCTCCTTTTATTATGAATTCAGTTCATCACTTTTAAAAAGTGGTTAATAAATATGATGATAAAAAATAATAGTACGAACTATTAATATATGTAAAGCTAATTCATACGCTTCGTCCAATTAATCCATCCCTGGCAGGGAGCGGATAAACTTTAATATTGTCTGGATTTGTAATAGTAAGAATATAATGAATTAAATCACTTTAGTATGATTTGGGTCATATGAGAAACGTCAAGGGGTTAAAGGTCGGAAGTCCGGGGGGAGTAACCTCCGGCCCCAACCCCTGGTGTCATTAATTTTGTGAGAAAGTTTCAGCACTTTCTATGAAATCACGCAGGAATTCCTCTTCGTTCTTGTCCCAGAAAAGGTTCATGCCTGTTTCATCTTTAATTTTGATAAGTTCACATGCCGTAATCAACAACAGGTCCTCTGCTGAAGCCAATTCAATCTGAGCATCTATGTATTTCTCATATGTCGAACTGTTCTCTGTGCTTTTCATATCGCCTTCTCCTTTCCTTGTTTTAACTGTAAACTTCTTATGTGAAGAAAATATGAATCAATTAAGCGCACTCTCCATACGCTATCACCCGTTGTCATTCACTTCATGATGTCCTGCCAGCATTGCGATCATATATGGAAATGCTATTGTTTTGAACTGATTGAACGTTTGATTATTTGAACATTAGTTTCTTTTGTTATACTTGAATATAGTCTATTAAATAAGGTGTTGTTTATTAAAACATAATTATTGAAAGAAAGTTATTGTGTTTGACTTTGATATTTTTTCAAACATACCTCCTGTCGGCCATCTTTATTTCTTCTACGGCCTCGCGTTCCTATTTCTTGGCTTATCAATCTTATCAAAGGACATCAAGGCGAGTGATCTGAAACTTGCCGGGAGTCTCTGGCTTCTTGCAGGTTTTGGTTTCACACACGGTACTCACGAATGGATTGAACTTTACGTGCTTTTGCAAAAACCGTACATATCAGTGAATGAAATATTATGGTTGAAAATATTAACTGTCTCTATAGTTGTCATTTCTTTTTTATTCCTTTTACAGTTTGGTATATCGCTGGTTTGTTCTATAGATAAAAGGCGAATGAAGTGGTTAAGGGGAGTTCCGTTCATTCTCTTCCTGTTCATGGTTGTATATCTATGGAATTATGGATTCAGGATGGATGTCCTTTTTTTTCAGAAGGCAGACAACCTGTCCAGGAACACCTTTGCTCTGGTTGGAGGGATTTTAACCGCTTACGGGTTAATGACCTATTCACGTGAAATAAAGAGTTTGAACCTCTCTGTTTCGAGAAAGATATTTTACGCCGGCCTTTCTTTTGTATTTTATGGGATCTTTGCCGGGATAATTCCTTCACGCTCAGTGATACCATATTTGAAAATCCCTGTAGAGATATTGCGCGGCATATCTGCTGTCTTTATCACTTATTTTATAATGAAGGCGCTTAATATTTTTGATATAGAAACAAAGAAAAAAATGGAGCAGCAACTGAAGCAGCTGGCGCAGTCTGAAAAACTAGTATCTCTCGGACAGCTTGCAGCCGGCATAGCTCATGAGATTAACAATCCGCTTACCAACATATCACTACACACACAGATATTGAAAGATGAATTGGAGGAGTCAAGTAATCCTGAAGCCAAAAAGAGACTTGATGCAATAGAAAAAAATGTCTTCAAGGCATCAACCATTGCAAAGGAGCTGCTGCAGTTTTCCCGTAAAACAGATACTGAGGTAAGCCCCATTAATATAACCTCGGTCATTAACGGGGCAATTACACTTATGCAATACAGATTCAGGGATATTAACGTTCATAAGAGATTTTCTGAAGTGCCGGATATAATGGGAGATCCTGTAAAGCTGGAGCAGGTCTTCATAAATATTCTGGATAATTCTGTTGAGTCAATGACTAATGACGGAGAGATATGCATAGAAACTACATTTGATAGAGGCTGGGTCAATATAAGGATATCTGATTCAGGTACGGGAATCCCCAAAGAAAACCTTTCAAAAATCTTCGACCCTTTTTTCTCTACAAAGGATGTTGGGATGGGCACAGGGCTTGGTCTCTCAATTTGCTATGGCATTATTACCCAGCATAATGGGAGTATATATATATCCAGTGTTCCTGATGAAGGTACAATAGTCAGCATCAGGCTTCCCGGAGCAGACGGAAAAGAGTGAAAGAGGATGGAAGAGAATGGTAGATATGAATAAAATTCTTATAGTTGATGATGATGATGAACTGAGGGAAAACCTGGCTGAGATCCTGAGCAGAAGGGGGTTCCATATAGATGAGGCATCTTCCGGAGAAGAGGCAATTAAAAAAGCATCATCAGACCAGTTTGATATTGTCCTCCTTGACCTTATGATGCCGGGCGTGGGTGGAATGGATGTGTTGACAGAACTGAAAAAAAGCAAACCCAGAACAAAAGTAATAATGATTACAGCCTTTGCCACGATTGACAATGCAGTTGAGGCAATAAAAAAAGGCGCAAGTGATTACATATCAAAACCATTTCAGATAGACAATCTGGATGTGACCATAAGGCGTGTGCTGGAAGAGTCAAAGTTTGATATAAGCGCCAAAAACCTTGGGCTCGATCACACCCTCAGCTCTTTAACAAACTATATTAGGAGAGAGATAATCAAACTGCTTCATATAAACAAAAGCCTGCACCTGATGGAAACTACAAGGGCCCTTGAAATAGAAGACCATACAAAGGTGGTCTTTCACCTTAAGATGCTTAAAGAGTCAGGCTTGATTAAGCAGGACAAAGAAAAGGCGTATTCTCTCACAAAAGAGGGCGAGAATGCACTTGATTGCCTTAAAATTCTGGAGAGTCATCTTTCATCATAACCTTCCCGCTTAATTGATATTATAAGATCCATTCAGACAAGCCAGTAAACAGCATGTGAACTATACTTCACATATCCCCTGAATCAGTGAATAACATTTCTATTGCATAATGAAAATCAGGACTTTAACCTATAATTATGAAGTTATATGAAAACAATCGCATTCCAAACCCAAAACATCAAAAGATGAAAAGGAGGAAGGGTATGTTTAGAAAGTATACTATCATCTGTCTTGTTGCTTTTTTCGCAGTGATGGCACTGTCGATCTCAGGAGAAGCATTTGCTCAGACTGGAATTGAGGGTATAAAGGGCGCAACATATGTCGGCGCTGCAAAGTGCCGTGAGTGCCATGAGAAAATTTATGAGGGCTGGAGAACTACATTCCATCCATATAAATTCCAGGACGTGTCCCCTGACACAGTTGTTGCCGATTTTACGAACAACAATACTATGGAAGCAGGCGGCGCTACGTCAACGATGTCACGAAAGGGCGATGAGTTCTTTATAACCACCATGGGGGCGGACAGTAAGGAACATACATACAAGGCAAAATATCTTATCGGTTCAGTCTGGAAACAGCGTTATGTTACAGAATTCCCAAATGGCTCCCTCCATATCCTGCCCGTACAATGGAATGTGAAGACTCAGGAGTGGGTCGATTATCACGGGCTTAAGAAGCACAAACCGGGTAACGGAAAATACTGGAGTGATAAACAGCGTACATATCAATTTAAGTGTACAGGCTGTCATAACACCGGTTCCAAATTTTCCTATGACAAAAATACTGATACATTCAGCGGAACAACCTGGTCTGACAAGGGCGTTGCATGTGAAGCTTGCCATGGTCCCGGAAGCAACCATATAACTGCTGAAGGCGAACAGCTCGCAAGGACTATTGTTAATCCTGCAAAGATCTACGATCCAAACCGTGCTGCGATGGTATGCGGACAATGTCATACACGTGGATCAAGTCCGACAAAGTTATTTGGTGTTCAGAAGACCGGTTATCCTCATGACTACTTACCTGGAGGTAATCTGAATTTTGCTTATGACGAAAAACCGGGAGTAAATCCCGATGGATCAGCAAAGAAACATCACCAGCAGTATATTGACTGGAGAGAAAGTGCTCATGCTCAGTCCGGTGTACAGTGCTGGGATTGCCACTATTCACATCGTCAGGGTAATTCAAACAGACACGGGACGAAGCTCCCTGGTTCACTGATGTGTAAAAACTGTCATATAGATGTCGAGAAACAGGGCGTTCATGGTATTCACAGTGCAAATAACTGTGTTGGCTGTCATATGGCCCCAACTGCAAAGAGCGCGACCAAGGGAGATATCAGGTCACATTCTTTCAAGGTCATTAAGCCTTCTGAAACTATTAAGTCTGGAGCAAAACAGCCTAATGCCTGTAACCTCTGTCATTATCATAAAGACGATAAACCTGCTGACTTGCAGAAAGTCCTTGATACGATCAAAAAGAAGGGCTGGGCGAGTTATAAATAGTTCCGTATGGAATTATTAAATTCGACCTAAGATCGAGAGAGGAGGCACATGGGTAAGCAAGGTAAAAAGACAACGCTGGTTTTCCTGCTGATTATCGGGGTGCTGGTAATCGCAGGGGGTAGCGCTGGTTACAACTATGTAGGCTCAAATGATTTCTGCGGCTACAAGTGCCACCAGATGGAGACCCGGGCAGCGATATGGCAGAAGTCATCGCACAGTGAGATCAAGTGCATCACCTGTCACTCCGAACCCGGATTCGTCGGCGAACTTAAGGCGCACTTAGACGGTATGAACTACCTGAAGTCTTTCCTGAAGGAGAAGACTGAGAATATAACGATTTTTGCAACCGAAAGAAATCCGGCTCGACTTAAATCGTGTATTTACTGTCATCCAGCGGAAACACTAACTGATGAAACCGAGACGATCAGGATTTATCATTACAAACACATTGTGCAAGAGGAGCTCCTGTGCACTGACTGTCATGAAGATGCCATTCATGGTACTCATAGTTTTGAAACTGAAATGATAAGTCCGCAGGAAAAGAACTGCCTGTCCTGCCACTGGACTGTTGGAGCACAGACAAACTGTGAGAGTTGCCATGTAAAACAGGTTGTAAGAGGGAGAAGGCAGGTCTACATGCTGGATGCGCTGGAGGATATTGGTATAAGAGATAAAGGTGATCACTAGAATTAAATTGTGATCGTTCATTTAATGGGACACAGTTCCAACTGTGTCCCATTTTTTATGTTATGCCTCTTTTGATCTGTATTATTGTTACTTTTATGCAGTCTCGTATGTTATAACCCGGATAATACCAATCGTGCTACCTTCCCCTTCTGTGCAGGTATCAGAGACAGACATAACATCCTTAATATTGTTTTCCTGAATAAACTGGTTTACTTGTTTATCCAGATCATGAATTTCCTGCATTGCATGTAAGGCCTTCAACACACTTGTAAATGTCTTTACTTGAATCATGTTCAAACCTCCTCAAATTCTTATTATCATTATATCACTAAATTATTTTGGGGCATACTCATTTATAAGAGGGGATAATCAACGGAATCCAGCCTGATTCAAGTACATTGATAATAGCGAAAAGTGAATAATTATCGGGCAAGACATATTCTGATGATATTTCATGGCAATCCTTAACATGATAAATTCATTTTAGACTAAA
>PIVU01000062.1 GCA_003354025.1 Nitrospirota bacterium | reverse complement strand
CGTAAAAGTGCGTGCTCCGGGCAATAACAACCCGAGGAAGCGTTTTTGGATTTACCCATAATAAGAAGTGTAGTATTATCAAAGTGATATCCAAAACCCTCCGGTATGTCATCCACCTTGGGATTGATTTTAAATATTCCACCGCTGGCTCCGGGTTTTGCGCCTGTTCTTTCCTCTACAAGGTCAGACAACTCGGCAATAGGTCTCAAACTGTCAATCGCACTTTTATCCACTCCCAGTGCGGTCGCAAAATTTGCATCAGGGTCAGCGTCAACAGCAATGACTTTTTTCCCTTCTGAAGCGAAAAGGTAACTCAGGAGAGCAGAGACTGTTGTCTTTCCTACCCCCCCTTTACCTGTAATTGCAATTTTCATAACAAATCCTTTGTTTTCATAGAAATGAACTGTGACTAGAAATAATTTAAAGAATATTACCATTTAAAAATGGTTATTTTCAATTACAATGTGACGAAGATCATATTATAATCTGAGAAACTTAGTAAAATACGTAAGGAAAAGGTTAAGTTGTTTAAGTTTATACCGATAGTCAAGATAGGGCAGTATTGCTGTACAGAAAGAGTATATAACATAACCATATGGGAAATAACATAAAAACGGTAAGAGTTAATAGATTACGCAAGAATAGTGAACGGTTCAATCTACGACGATACTTTTCTGTTTTCAGTGTCTTGATAATTCTTCTGCTGACTATTATATTGAGTGGTTTTGTTTACTGGAGCCAGAAGAAATCGTTGACTAATTACTCAATCTCTATGACGGAGATCTTTGCCGAACAGCTTACCAGACGTATTAATGATGACTTCATTGATGCGAACTTAAAAGAATACGGATATCTTAATATGGTCGTTAAATCCCCCATGCATCAGGTTATGGACAATATCTCAGCGAAGATACTGTATGATTACTCCGAAATTATTAAGTTCAAGATATTTAACCTCGGAGGCAAAATTATTTACTCTACCGACAGCAAGGATATAGGAGTAATGAGTAATCATGAAAAGCTAAGAAGCGCTTTAAGCGGCATTCCCGATTCAAAATTAACAAAACGCAAGACCGAGCTGTGGGAAGATACTTCCGAGAAGGGGAAATGGTATGAAGTTGATTTGCTAGAAGTTTATGTCCCCATATATTCGAACATAGACAGTCCATCAAAAGACCAGATTATCGGGGCATTTGAAATATACAAAGATATCAGTCCGCTTTATAGTTTGATGAAGCAGGAGTTTTATAAGATTCCAATTATGCTCATGTTTGCTATGAGTGCCCTATATTTATTTTTGCAGATAGTTGTTAAGAATGCTAATCGAATTATCAATAAACAAAATGCGGAGATTGATCAGTACAACTCTGAACTGGAGGATGCACAGAAAAGAATTAAGGAGTCAATAGATGAAGTAATTGAAAATGAAAGTTTCAATGTCCGTTTCCAGAGTAAACAAACTGTTCGCTGCTGGGAGATCAAAGGTTGCAGTGAAATCGAGTGCCCCTGCTTTGGTGAAACAGAGCTGAAATGCTGGCAGGTAGCTGGAACTTTCTGCAAAGGTGAAGTCCAGGGTATCTTTGCTTCAAAGTACGGAGACTGCAGGCACTGTGAAGTGTATAACGCGGCTTTTGAGGACCGGATTGATATGATCGGTGAGAGTTTCAATAATATGATGATCTTACTGGAAAGCAAACATCATGCTCTTCAGGAAGCTAATGAAAAACTGAATATGCTTGTTGATATTGATCCACTAACTCAGGTCGGAAATAGAAGGAGCTTTCATAAGAAAATGGAATATATCCATTTAATGTCACTTAGATACAATCGTCCGTACAGCCTCATTATATGCGATATTGACAACTTTAAAACATATAATGATTCATACGGTCATCAGCAGGGTGACTATGCATTAGTATCAACAAGTAAGACCATGAAAGAGATGCTCCGGAAAACTGATGAGATCTTTCGCTGGGGTGGAGAAGAATTTGTAATTGTCCTGCCGGAGCAGAACCATTCTTCTGCCTTGAAAGTAGCAGAAAATCTGAGAAAGAGTATTCAGGCCCTTGGTATAAAACACGAAAAAAGCAGCAGCCGTATATTAACAATGAGCTTTGGCGTGGCATCCAACTTTCTGGATAGAGTCAATTATATATCCTGGGATGCTGTACTTAGAGAAGCCGATGAACAGATGTATATAGCGAAGTCCAACGGTAAGAATTGTGTTTATTCTCTGGTCAAAAGAAGCGGCACAGGACGCGTTTAATGCTTTTAATTTAAGAAATGTTTGACAACAGGATCTTCCGCATAAGATCAACGGGAGGTTTTATGCCTGTCCAGAGCTCAAAAGCCAGCACACCCTGCCACAGCAGCATTCCTGAACCATCAATATTTTTTGCTCCTCTTTTGTCAGCTTCCTGAAGTAGCTTTGTTTTTTTATAGACAAGGTCACAAACAACTGTGTCAGGAGTAATTATATCGGGGTTGAAGGGTAGGGGGTCATCGGCTTTCATGCCAAGAGGTGTCGCGTTTATCACAATATCAGGTTTGCCGATGTCCTCAATTGTTTCCAAGAGTTTGATATTATTACGGATCATCTTAAGGTCATCGACCAGATTCCTGGCCTTTGGTATTGTAATGTCAAAGAGGGATAGTTGTGAAGCCTTTTCGCTTAAATAATAGCTCACCGCTCTTGCAGCACCGCCTGTACCGATAATGACAATGTTCTTTCCATCTGCAGAGATGTTATTTTCGTCCAGTGAACTCATAAACCCTCTGCCGTCAGTGTTGTAGCCTGTTAAGATTCCTTCCTTATTAACTATTGTATTCACTGCGCCGATAAACTGTGCCTCTTCATTGACTTCATCAAGCAGAGAAACGACTTTCTCCTTATGAGGAATAGTTATATTGACGCCCAGAAGATTCAGACATCTAATTGACTTAACAGCATCAGGAAGGTCCTCCGGTGATACTTGAAAAGGCATGTAACAGTTGTTAAGGCCCATTTCCCTGAATGCGGCGTTATGCATTAAAGGAGAAAGTGTATGATCTATAGGATATCCAAAAATACCCGTAATTTTAGTCGTTCCGCTTACATCCATTTTTAATCCCCCATAATAATCCTTCTGGTGTTGGTTCTATAGCAGTTACATGCATGCCCAGAGTCTCTTCCATATCTTTAAGGCTGACATTATCAAGGAATAAGTCCGTTCCGTGTCGTAATGTAACATCTGGAATAAGCAGGCAGTCAGCACTGGTCTTGCCCACTACAGTCCTTAATATATCTTTTCCAGTGAGAAGTCCTGTGACAGTTACTGACGGACCGAAGAATTTATTCTCTACCTGAAAGACTTCGAGATTCACTCCTTCGATTGCATTTAATTTTGTTGCGTATTCCTGAAGATAGGGCATGAAAGAGGTCCCGGTTACAATGGCAATATTGGCTGATTCAACTTTTTTAGGCAGTTTGGTTTTCTTCGCTTCCTGCAGGAAAACAGGAATCAGGCCAACCCCGTTTTCGATTTGAGAAAGGTCTCCGTATTCTTTTAGAGGCGGGAGTGGCAGCTCGGCCCTTAAATAAAGTTCATCGGCAATATATACCAGCGGGTCTCCATGTCTCTTCTTGAGTCTGCGCCTGAATTTCTTAATGGTTTCTATGGCCTTTAAGGCATCCTCTTTATTAACCGGTTTAACAGATGCTTTCTTATACCTGGTAAGGCCTACAGGAACAACTGCAATAGATGCAACATATGGATAAAATCTCTGCAGGTCCTTTATTGTATTTTCAAGCTCTTCACCGTCATTTATTCCCGGGCAGAGAACAATCTGCACATGCAGTCTGATTTTATTCGTAGTCAGGTCCTGTATTTCCTGAAGTATATGCGGAGCTTTAGGGTTGCCCAGTAATTTTTTCCTTATATCATTGTTTGTCGTATGAACGGATATATATAAGGGGCTTAATTTCTGCTCGATAATGCGTTTTTTCTCTTTTGCGGTAATATTGGAAAGAGTAATATAATTGCCGAACAGGAAAGACATTCTGTAATCGTCATCTTTCAGGTAAAGGGTTTTCCTCATGCCTTTAGGCAGCTGTCCGACGAAGCAAAACATGCACTTATTCCGGCAGGTCTTTGTCCTGAATGATTTTAGTTCAAAACCCAGGGGAGCATGGTTTCTATTCTTTATTTTGAATGTCAGTTTTTTATCGCTGCGCTGAATCTCAAGCTTCATTGAGGTGTCCATTGAATGAAACATTAGATCAATGACGTCTCTTATGGGATTATCGTCAATGCTTAATAAAACATCACCCTTCTGAAGACCGATCTCATGTGCCAGAGTTCCATCAGCTATGTGGCTTATTGTCGTGCTCATATAATAATATTATCGAACTAGCAGTTTAATGCATCATATTTATAAAGATTTATTCTGTGCTTTCTGAATTGGCAACTTTGAGGCCTTTGTACACATAATCAATACCGGCTGCTGATGTAAGCACTGCAACCAGGACAAAAAGGAAATAGGGCACAATAATACCATCGCCCAGATTGAGTAGTAACAAAACCAGTCCTATCATAATAAACTGACTTGTACTGGAAGCCTTTCCAAGAAAGCTCGGTTCTATGACCAGTTTATTAGTGACAATATAAACAATGAGACAGCCAGTAATTACAATAATGTCTTTACTTATAACAATAACTGTAAGCCATTTAGGAATTAATGAAAAATTACTCATTAGTACAAAAGAAGTAATTATGAAAAATTTATCAGCAACTGGATCCAGGATTGTGCCGAAATATGTTATCTGATTTTTTATTCGGGCAATGAGACCATCCAGGATATCAGTGATCGATGCAACGATAAACAGCATTAAAGCATAGTCATACTCTTTATAAATAAGAGTAGCAGCAAAAAAAGGCAACAGCAATATTCTTGTCAGAGTTAATAAATTAGGGACATTTCCTACCATAAAGCGGTTACTCCAGTAAAATGAAATAAAACAGAAAGTGCTTTAATGAAGATCAAATATAAGCCGGTATAGGTTAATAAAAAGGCAGCCCCTGTCTATAAACAGGGGCTGCCGGATGTTTGTAATTTCTAGAATACGCCCTGGACCTTGCCTGTATCAGTGTCAACCTCAACCCTTCTGAAAGCAGGATTGGACCCGGTTCCCGGCATGAGACTGATTTGCCCAGCTACAGGAACAATAAATCCTGCGCCGCCGTATGTGAGAACTTCCCTGATATTGAGTTTCCATCCTGTCGGAACACCTTTAAGCGCAGGATTGTCAGAAAGAGAGAGGTGGGTTTTAACCATACAAAGCCCCATCTTTGAAAGCTCAGGGTCTTTCTGGATTCTGGCAATTGCCGTATTCGCTTCAGTTGAGTACTCAACTCCATCTGCACCGTATACTTCTTTTGCTATAAGTTCGATACGCTCTTTAACGGGCTGGTCAAGTTCATATAAAAATTTGAAGTCAGTCTTTTCTTCACAGGCTTCAGCAACAACTTCAGCAAACTCGATAGCGCCATCTCCGCCTTTTTCCCAATGTCTTGAAAGAGCAACCTTTGCGCCGGCAGCTTCTGCCATTTCACGGACTTTGGCAATTTCAGCATCTGTGTCAGTATAGAATGCATTAATACACACAACAGGACTGATACCTGCTTTTCTTACATTCTTAATATGATGAATGAGGTTGGCACAACCCTGTTCGACCCAACCTACATTCTCGGTGCCGTATTCTGCAGGCATTGCTTTTCCTGGTACCGGGACCGGCGCTCCACCGTGACATTTAAGCGCCCTGATGGTAGCTACAACGACTGCACAGTCAGGTGTAAGCCCGCTGTAACGGCATTTGAGGTTCCAGAATTTTTCAAAACCGATATCCGCTCCGAATCCTGATTCCGTTACGTGATAGTCAGCCAGTTTAAGGCCGATCTGGTCAGCAATAATTGAACTCTGACCGATAGCAATATTTGCAAAAGGACCGGCATGAACAATAACAGGCTGTCCTTCCAGTGTCTGCATGAGGCTTGGGTTTAATGCTTCTACCATCCATGCCGTCATTGCACCGGCAACCTGGAGGTCTTCCGTTGTGATTGCTTTACCCTGTTTGCTATATGCAACAACTATCTTGCCCATACGGTCACGCATGTCTTTCAGACTTGTCGAAACAGAAAGGATCGCCATAACTTCAGATGAAACAGCTATACCAAATTTGGATTTCATCATAAAACCGTCTTTGTTGCCGTTAACGCCATCTATACCGATAACAATATTTCTTAAGGCCTGAACACAGAAGTCCATGATCCATCCCATTTCTACTTTTGTAGGATCAATGTCGAGTCTTTCCATGTTGCTGAGGCGCATGAGCTGTTCGTCAGTATAGTTGCGCTCATGCTGCATCCTTGATGTAAGAGCAACCATTGCAAGATTGTGTGCGTTCATGATTGCGTTAATGTCACCTGTAAAGCCAAGTGAAAAAGGAGTCAGGGGAATGCACTGTGCAAGTCCGCCGCCTGCAGCTGAACCCTTGATGTTCATAGTAGGTCCGCCTGAAGGCTGCCTTATTGCCGCACTTACGTTTTTACCAATTTTACCGAAGCCCTGTACAAGACCCATCGATGAAGTAGATTTGCCCTCTCCAAGAGGTGTTGGAGTAATGGCGGTTACATCAATATACTTTCCGTTTGGCTTGTCTTTCAGGCGGTCAAGAACTGCTCTGTAATCAATTTTAGCGATGTAATGGCCCTGAGGAAGGAGTTCGTCTTTAGTCAGGCCGAGGCGTTCCCCGATTTCATAAATTGTTGCCATTGATTTCTCTGCGTCTTCAGCAATTTCCCAATCTGCATGTTTCGTTGGATCAAGCGGCATTTTGTCCTCCTTGACTATATTAAGTTAATAATTTATAACTGCTCTGTGCCGTGAGTGGTTTTTACGCATAAGTAGCACTAAAGAAGTCTAAAAATGTATCATAGGCGAGTCTGTACTGTCAATCATAATATTACATTATATAAATAAATATTATTAATTATAATAAAATCAATCATTTCGAACTAACATATAAAAAACTATTCAAAAACCGGGCCTTCTGAAATATAAACAATTGCTTTATTAAGATTTTCCTTTATTTTCAATCTATGCAGTGCAAATACTACGACTGCAGAGATGGCCAGGATAATAACCAGAGATTTTAAAAAAAACTATTTCGTGCATATTTAATTTAGACTACATAGGCCATGAAAACATTAATCCATGGGAAACGATAATGACTTAATACTGATAACAGTTTATTTAATGTGCTTATAGTGCTATATTTTTACTAAATCAATTTATATATGTTTAAAATAATGGTCAGCTGCAAATTTACAAGAATTACGTTTTCAGAATTCTAATCCTTACAGGATTATATCAATTTTTTAGATTAAAGAGGTGAATTATGAACCCATTAGCAGATGAACTTAACAATATCTTAGAAAAAGGTAATCGTGATTTTCTGGACTCACTGTCCGGTTTCGGCAAAGAAATCTTTTTCCCAAAGGGAATACTGACCCAGTCTGCAGAAGCCAAAATTAAGGCCCACAGATTTAATGCCACAATAGGCACAGCCAGGGAGAAGGGACAGGCCATGCATCTTCGTTCTGTAATGGACCGGTTTTCCGGTCTCTCTCCTGACGAGGTGCTTAATTATGCCCCTTCATACGGGATGCCTGATCTCAGGAAAATCTGGGCATCTGAAATGCTGAAGAAGAATCCGGGGCTGGAAAATCGGAGGATGAGCTTGCCCGTGGTTACAGCAGGTCTCACTCACGGCTTGAGCACAGCGGCAGATTTATTTATTGAGCCGGGAAACACAATCATTTTGCCTGACAAGCTTTGGGGAAATTACAGGCTTCTTTTCGAACTCAGAAAGGGAGCAAAACTAAAGACCTTCCCGCTATATAACGACGAGGGAGGGTTTAACCTCTCCGGGTTCAGGCAGGCACTGGAAAAAGAAGCTGAAAGCGGCAGTGTTACGACCCTGCTGAATTTCCCAAACAACCCTACAGGATACACACCTACCATCAGCGAGATGAAGCAGATTGCAGAAATAATAATTAATATAGCTGCATCCGGTACACGTACCCTGGTGTTCTGTGATGACGCATATTTCGGTCTCTTTTTTGAAGATGATACAGCTACCGAATCCTTGTTCGCCATGCTTGCTGATCGCCATCCTCTGTTAACTGCTGTTAAACTGGACGGTGCAACCAAGGAGGATTTTGTCTGGGGGTTCAGGGTCGGCTTCATTACAGTCAGCACAGGTGTTAAAGAGGGAATGGAAGATGCATTCTACGAGGCCATAGAAAAAAAACTCGGAGGAACTGTAAGGTCAAATATATCTAATTGCCCATCTGTTTCTCAGGCAGTGCTCTTGCATGCAATGCAGGATGACAGGTATGGAGCAGAGAAAGCGGAGAGGCGGCAAGTACTGAAGGACCGCGCCGTTAAAGTCAAAGATGTGCTGTCTGACCCTAAATACTCCGAGTGTTTCACACCATACCCTTTCAATTCAGGCTACTTCATGTGTGTCAAAATGCTGAAAGGTCTGGATGCCGAAACCTTCCGAAAAAGACTTCTGAAAGATGAGGGGATTGGTGTTATTTCCATTGGCACTACAGATATTCGAATCGCTTTTTCATCAGTTGAGGTGGAGGACATAGAACCGCTTTTCGACGCAATGCTGCGATGCGCATCCAGTGCTATATCATAATAATGATGACTACCATTTGACAGTATCATTTTAAACGTCATTATATTGTCATATTCAAGGCAATTAATTGCTGTATTGCTCGACATATACCTGAATACCAACATACTTACGACATGGCATAAATATTGCATTATTACAAGTATTATAATTGCTGTATATCAGGAGAGGAGGTATAAAATGGGCTTGAGCTTAACAGAGATTGAACAACGCATACAATTGCACACTGAGCGTCAGAAAGTCTTATCTTCTAATGTTGCAAATGCCGAGACTCCCAATTACAAGTCAAAGGATATTGATTTTAACAAGGCATTAAACAATGAAAAAAAACAGCTTGCTGTAACGCATGAAAAACATATTACCGGAGGGCCGGGACAGTCCGGCATAATTGTTACTAAAGACGATGGTGCCTGGAAAGACGGTAATAATGTAGAACTAAACGAAGAGATTGCTAAGATGTCGGAAAATAAAATAATGCATGATTTCTATATGGCGAGATTTGCAGGTTATGCAAAGAAGTTTAAAATGGTTATAAGTACTAGATAATAACCGTGGACGTGGAAAGAATCATATTCGATAGTCAAACCAAACTCCCTATCGATCTGCAAAGGTTATGATTATTGAAATTTACGCCTGATTCCTTGATGCAGGAAATCCTCTTGTTGTCTCAATTCCATTTCCATCAAACTGTAGCCAATACCCGTTGAGAAGGTATTTGACATTAACTATTCTTCTTCCTGAAAACCCACTTCTCGATCTCAACTACAAAGAAGACAACCGATGACAGCAAGAGAGTTAAAGCCAGCTCCCATAAGGTGAGAGCTTCTGTACTGAATATGGGATTCAGAACCGGTATATACACAACTGCCATTTGCAGAGTAAAGGTCAGAATCACTGCTCCAACAAGAGGCATATTCGTAAACACTCCCGACTGAAAGAGGCTGTCATGCTCTGAACGCACCGCAACAACTACGGCAAGGCGGCTCAGCAAAAGAGATGTAAAGATCATCGTCTGCCAGTGCATCTCCTCGTTAATGGCATAGGCCTGAAAAAAGAGTGCCAATACTCCGACGATAAGTCCGTACTTCAGTATAAAGACCCATCTGCCTCTGTCAAATATTCCCTCATCAGGCCGCCTCGGAGGTCTGCTCATGACGCGGCTCTCAGCAGGTTCCGTAGTCAGCGACAATCCTGGCAGGCTGTCGGCAAGGAGGTTCATCCAGAGTATCTGTACCGGAACAAGAGGCAGGGGCAGTCCGAAAAAAGGAGCAAGCAAAACAGTCCAGACTGTCCCGGCATTGGAGGTCATGGAATAGACGATAAACTTCAAAATATTATCGTACATCCTCCGGCCCTCTTTGACAGCCTTCACGATGGTAGCAAAGTTGTCGTCCAGCAGTATCATATGAGAAGCCTCTTTGGCCACATCAGTCCCGGTAATACCCATGGCTACGCCGATGTTGGAGCTCTTCAGTGCCGGGGCATCATTAACACCATCACCGGTCATGGCAACATATTCTCCCTTGTCCTGCAGGGCCTGCACTATCTTGATCTTCTGCTCAGGGGCGACCCTGGCATAGACACGGATTTTTTCCACATGCTCTTCAAATTCGTCCATGCTTAAATCCTGAAGCTCCCGTCCGGTAATAACCTCTTCGCCTTCTTCAATGATGCCCAGCCTTGTGGCAATAGTACGGGCCGTCAGGGGATGGTCGCCTGTTATCATGACAGGATGGATGCCAGCCTTTTTGCAGAGAGCAACGGCATCTTTTGCCTCTTCTCTCGGTGGATCGAGCAGACCTGTCAACCCGAGAAATGTCAGACCCTTCTCTGTATTCTCAGGGGTCATCTCCTGCGGCAGTTCATCCCACTCTTTCACTGCAAAGGCCAGTGTACGCAAACCGTCGCCGGCCATTCTCTCATTCGCCTCATGAATGCCTTTTTTGACTTCCTCATCAAGGCCGCTGTCTTCGATGATCGCCTCGAGAGCGCCCTTTGTATAAGATATGATTTTGCCTTCAGCGGTCTTGTGAAATGTGGTCATACACTTTCGGTCTGAATCAAAGGGGATTTCTGCTATTCGGGGGTACTGTTTTTCAAGAGAACTTTTTACATAGCCCTTATCAGCTGCGATCTCAAAGAGGGCAATCTCCGTCGGATCTCCGATGACCTTGTTGTGCTTGTCCAGCGCAGCATCGTTATTGAGTGCCATAGCTGTAAAGAGGCGCGTCAGCTGAGAATCAGCCTTTGTAAATTCCTCATCAACGGCCTTCAGGTCCTCACTGATCAGAAGCTGGCCGGAGCAGAATAATTCTTCAACAGTCATTTTATTTAAGGTAAGGGTCCCCGTTTTATCTGAACATATGAATGTAACAGAACCAAGGGTCTCAACAGCAGGGAGCTTGCGGATAAGGGCGTTCTGTTTGACAAGTTTCTTCGCACCGATTGCAAGGGCTATCGTCACAACAGCGGGCAGCGCCTCCGGTATGGCAGCAACAGCAAGACTGATAGACGTAAGGAGCATGAGCAGAGCATCTTCCCCTCTTATCAACCCACCGGCAAACACAATGGCACATACTACAAGGATGGCAATGGCCAGCCTCTTTCCGAATATGGCAAGACGCTGCTGAAGGGGTGTCTTCATCTCCTCCTGGTCCTGCAACATAGCGGCAATCTTGCCAAGCTCAGTATTCATGCCTGTGTCTGTAACAATTCCTGAGCCTCTGCCATATGAAACTATTGTGCCCTGATAGGCCATGTTCAACCTGTCACCAAGAGAAGCCGATTTGTCATCAAGGGGATCAATGAATTTTTCAACAGGAAAAGACTCTCCTGTGAGAGCAGCCTCTTCGAGCTTGAGCTGCGATGCATCATTGATACGTAAATCAGCAGGAACAATCCTTCCTGCTTCCAGCAGTACAATGTCACCGGGAACAAGTTCGGCAGAAGGCACATTTTGTGGTTTCCCATCTCTCATGGCAACGGCCAGGGGAGCTGCCATCTGCTTCAGTGCATGCATGGCCTTCTCTGCCCGGTATTCCTGAATAAAACCGATAATGGCATTCAATAGTATAATGGCCACAATGGCAAGAGTATCAACAATCGCTCCCATGGAGCCGGAGATAATTGCAGCGCCGATGAGCACGATAATCATAAAGTCCTTAAACTGATCAAGGATCATCATAAAGGCTGTCTTTCTCTTTCCCTCCACCAGCTCATTGCGGCCATGCTTCTCAAGCCTGCCGGTTACCTCAGCAGCGGAAAGGCCATTCAGGGAAGTCTTTAGATTCTCCACGGTTTCTTCAATACTCTTTATATGCCAGTCCATGTACACCTCTTTAATTTAATGACAAATGTCAAAATTCAAATGCCGAATCAGGTTCAAATTAACAACGATCACAACAGCTTATTTGTATCCTCCCTGAATTCAGTAACTATAAATTAAAATCTAAGGGTTAAGTAAAAGTCAACTGGACCAGGGGACAAATTCACGAATTTTCTCATATAGAGAAGGAAACAGGGATTCCAGTTATGAAGCTGCCCTGTCCATCAGTGTTTGTTTATGTTCTTCTATGGACATCGCTTTGCCTTCTACAGGAATAGCGATTCTTTCCAAGTGGTCCGTAAGAAAAGAAGTTGAGGACGGGAGACTGAAAATCGTCAATCTCAAAGAAGGCGGATTAACGAGGTCCCTTTCACTGGTCTCCTCAAAGAAAACCCGCCTGTCTCATGCTGACAAGGAATTTATCCTGTTTGTTAAAAACTATCCTCTTGAAAACTTCTAAATATAATTGCTTCGTTATAATTTTTCATCAATAACGTAAATAAGCTGTCCTTCGCTAACGGAATCATTCAGTTTAACGCAGACCTCTTTTATCTGACCGTCAAATGGAGCTTCGATGGCATTTTCCATTTTCATTGCCTCGATGTTTGCTATCTCTTCTCCCTTGTGAACAATATCGCCGGCTTTGATAGCACCTCTTTCAGAGTTACCAATTCTCCAGATATTGCCTTGAATCGGCGTTGCAATATCGCCGCGGTCTTTTGCCATTCTTATTTCAACTTTTTTGGCCCTGGGAGTCTCTATAGTATAGACACTTGTCTTGCTGTTAACTTTAATGACAACGTGAATTACGCCTTCATGCTCACCGCCGATTGAGACAAGCTCTATGCAGTATGGTTTCCCCCACAGTTCGAACTCAACTTTGTCCCCCGGGTTTTTCAGGCCCTCTCTCCATACATCCGTTGGGAGCACGAGGGGTGCTTCGCCGTATTTCTCACGAAATTCAATAAATTGAATGGCGTCTTTGGGATGCATAAGATAAAGAATGAACTCTTCTTCTGTAGGCGTTCTGCCCAGCGTTTCTGCAAGGTCTTTTCTCAGCTTAATGAGATCATCGTCTTCAAGAAGGTCAAGTGGAGACAGCTCTTTTCTTTCCTTAATCTTTGTCTCCCACTCGTCTCCGAATGTGCTCTTGTATAACCACTCGGGCGGCCAGCCCATTGGCAGTTTCCCGTAATTTCCGACAAGCAGGTTTTTAAAGTCTCCGGGAACATTCCTGAAAAGAAGAAGGATTTCATCCTGCTCATCCTTTTCCATTGCCTCAAGGTCCAGCCCGTTGTCGTCAATAAACTTTGTAAGAAGCTCAATAAGGTGATTGACTCCTGATTCTCCTCTTTCCTTAGCATAGCCGTTCACTATACCGCTGCATGTCACCCACGTAATTTGCGAGCCCGGTGTAACATCAAAATAGTGAATGATCCTGTTATACATCGACATAACCTTTAAAATTGCCGGCATAAAATGAAGGAATTCGCCTCGTTCCGCCTGCTCGAATGAGCTGGGAAATGCGCCGCCGGGCATCTTATGCAAAGTTACGGTATGGTCATATCCTTTAAAGGGTGATTCAGCCCATTCATAATGACCTATCCATTCACGGACTTTTTGAACGGTCTTTTCAGCTGCATTCCTGTTGAGGTGCACCGGTATGCCCGACTCCTCAAAATAAGCCTGAACACCCAGAATTGGCGCTTCACCATAAAAGCGCACAAGTGAATCTTCTTCAACATCAAAGACCTTTACGCCTGCTTTTGCAGCTGCCAGAAGCGCGGGCATTGCCAGTCCGTCAGTTATATGTCTGTGGTACTGGAGTACGATCTCCGGATATGCCTGTTTAATTGTGTCGATAAGAGAACCGATCCTTTTGATACTCCCCACACCTGCCATATCTTTGATGCAGACAACAATTTCATCGGTGCCGCCGCAGAGATCGACGATGTCCCTGACCACACCAAGGTAATAATCGTCAGTTGCCCAATCAGCAGCAGTGAATGAAATAGACGGCTGAAACAGTCTACCCCGCTTCATTACCACTTCTGCTACAGCGCGCATGTTCCTAACATCATTTAAGAATGAAAAACAACGCCATACGTCAATGTCGATCCTGGATACAACATATTCAATGACGTTTTTAGGATAGGGTCTGTAACCCCATAGATTTGTTTCCCTGATGAGGGTTTGAGTCAGTACATTAGGCATGATCTTTCTCAGGAGTTCTATTTCCTCAAAGGGACTCTCTCTTCTGTTCATAACACCAACATGCCATCTTGCGCCTCCGTGGCATTCGGCGCTGAACAATCCCATATTGTTATAGTCCGGCGCAAGGGTGGCCAGGTCATATATACGGTGACGGTTTTTGTAATCGGACTGACCCGCATCACGCATTCCCGTAGAGGTCAGAAAGACCTTTGAATTTGAGCGGATCGATGTGACAATTTCTTTAGGCGTCATGCCCGGTTTTATAATTACATAGTTATCTGCTTTAACTTCTTTATTGTTTTTATTCATAACTCAAAACTCCTGATTTGAAATTCGTAATTTGTATTACATCCATGGCTGAGGTCCAAGGGCCGAGATTTCTGCTACATATTTTGCAATTTTAAGGACCTCGTCTTCGCTGTCCTTGTCCTTGAACGTAGATACGAGTTCATCATGATGTTCTTCAATGAACCGGGTGGAAAAATCTCCTTCAATAAATGCAGGGTGTCTGATAATACTGAGTAGCAGCGGCTGGAGAGTTTTTATACCTTCTACCCTAAGGTTTCTGCCAAGCGCCCTGTCCATTACCTTGATAGCGTCAGCTCTGTCTGCCCCGGCTGTCATTAACAGCATGAAAAGTGAATCATAATATGGAGGAACATCGTCGCCTTCATATACGCCTGATGAAACTCTCACATTAGGACCCTGAGGGATCTGAAGACGTGATATAGTGCCGAAAGAGGGGCTGAAGTTCTTGGGGTCTTCAGCATTTAGCCTTACTTCAAGAGCCCATCTGTTGGGATGAATATCAGACTGTTTGAAGGGCAGTTTTTTCCCGGCAGCAACATCAAGCATGATGCTCACAATGTCCAGGCCGGTAATCAGTTCGGTTATTCCGTGCTCTACTTGCAGCCGTGTGTTTACTTCCAGAAAATAAAATTTCCTGGTGTTGGAATCAAAGATGAATTCCACTGTTCCGGCAGAGGTATATCCAATTTCTCTCATAAGCCTGACGGCTGTGAAGCATATTTCATTGCGGAGGTTTTCATCAAGTGAAGGGGAGGGGGCTTCTTCAATAATCTTCTGGTTACGCCTCTGAATTGTGCACTCTCTCTCAAAGAGATGAACAATGTTGCCATGTTCATCAGCAACGATCTGCACCTCGATATGCCTGCCGTACTCAATATATTTCTCTACGAGAATTGTATCATTGCCAAAGGCTTTCATTGATTCCGATTTTGCCTGTGAAAAGGCAGCGGCAAGATCGTCTTCACACTCAACCTTGACCATACCACGACCTCCGCCGCCGGCGGACGCCTTGATCATTATAGGGAAATCGACATTTTCTTTCTTTTGCCATTTTATTATCTCTTTGATTTCTTTGACATCAGTAATACCGGGGATTGTAGGCACATGCGCCTTTTCAGCAATCTTTTTTGCCTCGATTTTATCTCCCATAAGTCTGATAACTTCCGGAGAAGGGCCGACCCATGTGAGCCCTGCATCAATGACCATCTGAGCAAACTTTTCATTTTCTGCAAGAAATCCCCACCCCGGATGAATAGCGTCCGATCCGGTCTCAAGGGCGGCATTTATCATATGCTCCATATTCAGGTAGGACTCAACAGGGGGAGCTTCTCCGATATGCACTGCCGAGTCAGCCATAAATACATGATGGGCAAGACGGTCAGGAGTACTGTAGACTGCAGCTGTTTTGATTTTTCTGTCCCTGCATGTATGCATGACCCTGACAGCTGGAACTCCACGGTTTGCAACTAATAATTTATTGATCTTTCTTTCCATTAATTTCTCCTAATATACTGAATGGTTTGATAATCCCAGTTTTCTCATGTTTAATATCGGCTCGGACCTACAGTATACTCTATGGTCCTTAGCAATTAGAACATTTATCTACCCTGAGGGTTTATTTTTTAACTTAATATTATGTCTAAATAACGATATTTTTTCTTGAGCTTATGGAATCATAAGTAATTCGAATAGTTAGCAGCTGATTAGCTTAACCCGGCACTTGCTATTAGTATGTTGATTGACAGGGAAACATCTCAATTTGTCGAATAATACTGTTTTGATAATAAATATTAAGTTAAGTGGTCGTACGAGTAGTTTTTAGCGTATAAAATAAATTCCTTGTCAGCGTGCGTCAGGTGGGTCTTCTTTGAAAAGATCATGGAGAGTGTGCGGTGAATGCCGCCTTCTTTAAGTCTTACGATTTTAACCCTGCCGTCTTCTACCTGTTTCTTGACCGCCCACTTTGAGATCATGGCAATACCGGCGCCTGTCTCAACAGCAGATTTTATTGATTCAGTGCTTCCCAACACAAGCGAAAGACGCAGGTCCCTGGAGCTTAGGCCGTGAGACTTGAGAAACTCTTCTATCTTCTGCCTTGTTCCTGAACCTTCTTCACGTAGAATAAAAGGTTCTCTCGTTAAGTCCAGGATTGAGACATGTCTTTTTCTGAGAAGAGGGTGCTTTGGGTGTACTACCAGTGAGAGCTGATCGGACATGATAGGCTCCGTATTGAGATATTTTTTAGATGTTTGACCTTCAACTATACCGAAGTTTACAAAACC